>JBJKRD010000171.1:0-6128 GCA_046704925.1 Opitutaceae bacterium
GGCTGCTCCGCGCCATTTCGTCGATGCGGCGCAGCGATCGGTCGAGGCCGTCCGGCGTGGTCGCCGCCTCCAGCCAGGGTTCGGGCGGCGCGCCGCCCGCCGCGACCGTTTCATCCGGCAGTTCCGGGGGAGCGCCCGGCGCCGCCGCACCGTTCGCCTCGGCGCCCGGCCCGTCGCGGGCCGTGGCCCGGAATCTCATCGCCAGACCGCGGAGATAGAGGTGACGGAAGATCTCCCCCGCGGGCGGGCCGGCCACGACCACGGTGGAAACCGGCAGCGGCCGAAAGTCCAGCGCGCGGTTGCGGCGGGTCAGGTCCAGCAGGCGACGCTTCCAGCCCTCCAGCATCGCGGCGATGCGGGCCTCGAGTCCGGCCGACCCCGACGAATCGGCCTGCGGAGCGGGGGGGTGCATGGCAAAGGCACCTCCATGGTGTCGGCGCTCCGAGAATTGTTTCCTCAAATTTGCGCGACTCGCCCAAGCCCCTGGCCGGATGCCGCTTGTGCGGCGCACGATCGGCCGGGACCGCCTGCGGCCGTGCGCAGGAACGAAAACGATCCGCGGCGGCGGCTTCAGTCGAAACCCTGCTTCAGCCTTTCGCGCAGCTCACCGATGATACGGTCCGTTTCGGCCGCCAGGTCCGCGACTTCGCGGTCCACGTCGGCCAGCCAGGTCGGGTCCACCAAATGCTGCTCGGCACAGGCCTCCGCGCCGAGGCGGGCGTCGGCAAAATAGCCGGCGGCCCGCTTGAGCCGCGCAATCACCTGGCCGCAAATTTCGACCGGCGGCGGATCGTCCTCGCCATTCAAGGCGCCGGCGAGCTTCGCCGACGCCGCGCTCACCCCGACGACCAGCTCAACCACCGGGTGCTCCCGACTGGCGTCGTCCGGCTGCCAGCCGTGCTCCTTCACGTTGCGGTGCAGGCGGACCGCCAGCTCGAAGGCCCGCTCCGCCAGCGGGTGCTTGCGTTCCGCCTCCGCGTCCGGCTGGTCGTTGGCGGGGGCTTCCGCCTCCGCCCGGCTGAGCTCCTCCAGCCATTCGGCCCGGCGCGCCTCCTCCTCCGGCGTGGGGGGCGCCTCCCCGCGCTCGCGCCGCCGGCGCTCCAGCTCCTCCTCGAGGATCCGCTCATAGTCCGCGTCGGGACCCTCCCGTTCCAGCCGCGCCTGAATCCGGTCCACCAGGCGCTCGCTTTCCTCCAGCATGCGATCCGCCTCGGCCTCCGTCTGCGGCCGGTCGTCGTCCGCCGCGAATTCCCGGTCCTCCGTCGCCGCCGCGGTGTCGCCCAGGCGTTCCATGAACCGGACGATGGCCTCGCCGTTCGCGCGCCGCTGCGCCTCCTCCTCGGCCGGGGTCATTTCCCAGGTCGCGTCGCCCGCGATGGTGAGCTCGTAGTCGGCCGACTCGATGACGACGCGCCCGTTGACCTCGCTGAACCACTCCAGGTAAAGGCTGTTGCCCCAGTGCCAGGGAAACGGCTTGCGCGCCGCGTAGTACTCCCCGATCTGCTCGAGCGGAATGTCCGGCACCTTCACCTTGCGCGAGGCGGTGATGTCGCCCACGACGCCGGTCTGCCGGCCGGCGAAGCCCGCGGGCAGGGCGGGCTTCGGCCGGGCGTGGGTGAAGACCAGGCGGCGGCCCGCGAGATCCCGCCAGGCGTCGCCGGCCAGGTCGAGTTCCACCGGCTCGGGCCGGCCCACGAACCAGAGGCGGCCGGTCACCCGTCCGCGCACCCGGTTGTCGAGATCGCCGCGGATCAGAAACTCTTCGAGGCGCCAGGCCATGGCGCCGATCAAAACGCGCGGCGCGCCGCTGGCGATCCTCTTTCGCGGGTGCCCGGGCGGAAGCCATCCCCGGCTTGCGAGTCGGCGCGGAATGATTTCGCTTCGCTCCCCATGGACACTCTTGCCCGGGCCCGGGATCTGGTCGACGCCGCGCACGACGCCGATCCCGTCCGCACGACCGACGGCCGGCCCGCCGAGCGCGTCTATGCCGACCGCATGGAGGCCTGGGTGGGGCGGCTGGATCCGGCGGCGCCGGCGATCCTGCGCCTGGCGGCGCGCTGCCAGCACCTCGAGCGCTGGACGGTGGCCCGCTCCGCCTACCCGCCGAACCGCGCCGGCTATCACGCGTGGCGCCAAACGCTGTACGTCCGCCAGGCCGACCGGGCCCGGGAGTTGTCATTGCAGGCCGGTCTTCCCGCCGACCAGGCCGACGTGATCGCCGGCTGGGTGGCGAAAACCGGCCTGAAAACGAATCCCGGAACCCAGGCGCTCGAGGATGCCGCGTGTCTTGTCTTCCTCGAACATGAACTCGCCACTTTCGCCGGCCGCCACGCCGAGTATCCTCCGGAAAAACTGGTCCAGATCCTCCGCCAAACCTGGCGCAAAATGAGTCCCCGGGCGCAAGCCCTGGCCCGCGGCCTCCGCCTGCCTCCGGCGGTGGAAGATCTCCTGCGCGCCGCCATCGGCGCGGCCTGAGGCGTCGCCCCCGCGAATCTCCATGAAAAGGTACCTGCGTCTTCGCTTCCTCGGACCCGCGGCCGCGGCGGTGGCGATCCTCATCCAGTTCTTCCCCCCGCGACGCAACCTCGGAGTGGCCGACGGTCCGAATGAAATCGCGCGCAAGTACGCCGTACCGCCCGCGGTGCACACGCTGCTGACCGACGCCTGCTACAACTGCCACTCCAACCACACCGACTACCCGTGGTACGCCAGCGTCCAGCCGGTCGGCTGGTGGCTGGCCGACCACGTGAATTCCGGCAAACGCCACGTCAATTTCTCGGAGTTCGGCGCCTACGCTCCGCACCAGGCCGCGCGCAAACTCGATTCCATCGCCGACCAAGTCGACGAGGGCGGCATGCCGCTGCGCAGCTACACCTGGATGCACCCGCGGGCGCGCTTGACCGCCCGCCAGCGCGATCTGATCGTGGACTGGGCGCAGCAACTCCACGACCAGCTCGATCCCAACTAGCCATGCCGCACCCGCCGGACACCTTCCGCACGGAGCATCTGCGGGCGCGTCGTCCGACGGTCGAAGACGCGGAAGCCGTGTTCGCCGCCTACGCCGCGGATCCGGAAGTCACCCGTTTCCTCTCCTGGCGCAACTACACCGCGGTCGAACCGCTGCGGGATTTTCTCCGGGCCGCGGTGCAGACGTGGGAACAGGATGACGGCGGACACTATGCCTGGATGCTCTGTCTGCCCGACCGCGACACCCCCATCGGGTCCATCGGTGTCGGCTTCGGCGTACATGGGGCGGTGGTCGGCTACGTCCTCGCCCGGGCTTACTGGGGCCGCGGGTTGATGACGGAAGCGCTGCGGTACGTCACCGCCTGGGCGTTGGCGCAGCCTTCGCTCCATCGCGTGTGGGCGTATTGCGCCGTGGCAAATCCGGCGTCGGCCCGCGTGATGGAGAAGGCCGGCATGATCCGCGAGGGATTGCTGCGCCGTTGGTTGGTGTGTCCGACCATCGGATCCGACCCCTGCGACTGCCTGATCTACGCGAAGGTCCGGTAGGGCGGAGCCCCTGTCACCGGCTACGACGGGCGGCGGCCCGGGTTACAGTCACGACGCCGTTTTTCCCGCCTTTATTTTCGGGCGGCCCGCAACCCGGCGCGGGGCGTCCCGTCATGTTCGCCAATCAACCGAATTGAACATGCAAGACAAAGCCACCCTTCTGTTTCTCACTGCCGTCGTTTACGCCGGGCTGACGCTCTGCGTCTTCACCGGCGTTCCCTTGGCTCCGGCTGAAACCATGAACGCCACGACCACCCGGGGCGCTCCGAGTCCGGGGTCCGACAACCCGGCGGCGGCGGACCACGCCCCGACCGGACCGGAGTTTTCCCGGGTTCACCGGCGAGGGCACCATCCGCGCCGCAGCGAGCCAGACCCTGGCGGCGCCGCGCTCTCGTAACGCCGTCCGGAGGGGCCAGGTGCACCCGGCGATATTCGCGGGTGCCGCCTGACCACTTTGCCAGTTTCCAGCCGGCCCTCCCGCCTGAGCCGGACAGCCCCGCCTGTCCGGCGCGTCCGGCGTTCCTGGGACGCATGGGTGCACCGGTCGCCGGGTTGTTGGCCCAACTGGCCATGCATGAATAGTTTTAATCCCGGGGGTCTTGGCAGGTGGGTTGCTACAAAGCGGGATGATCGACGCGGACATTCCGGCCTCGGATCCGTGCGCGTTCCCATCCTCAAACAGCAAGCAATCCACCTATGAAGAAACTCCTACCGTTTGTCGGTGTCGCGTCGCTGGTCTCCGCGCTCACCGCCCATGCCGACATCAAGCTGACTGACAACCTCAAGGTCAGCGGCTACGCTGTCGGCGCCTATACACTGTATTCACCCAATCCGGGCACCTCCACGGATTCGCTCTTCGACGCCTCGAAGGCGCCCCCCGGCGCCGGCGATTCCAACGCCGTGGATCTGACCTTCACCGCGGATTACAAACCGGTAACCGGGGTCATCAGCCTCTTCGATTTTCCGAATACCGCGGCCGGCCTCAACGTCCTGGACGCCTACGTGTCCTATGACGCGGGCGGCGGGGTCACCGTCACCGGCGGAAAATTCCTGAGCTATCTCGGCTACGAATCGTTCTATCCCATCCTGATGTCGCAGATCAGTTATGCCAACGGCGACTTCCTGGGTGCCATCCCGGCATATCACACCGGGTTGAAAATCGATTACTTGCAGGGCGGGACCGGGGCCGGATTTGCGGTGCTGGACTCCGTCTATTCGCCCTACGGCTACAACCGCGGCGACGGCGAGCTGCGCCACAACGCGGGCTACGAGGGTTACGTCACGCAGACGGTCGGCAATCTCACCGTCTGGGGCGGCTTTGGTTATGACTCCAAGGGCGGCTTTGAGCCGCACTCGGTGCTCACGCTGGATGTCTGGCTGAGTTACGCGCTCAACAAGGCCACCACGCTGGCCGCCGAATACCAGCACAAGGACGGCGGCTTGGGCGCCCGGGGTTACAACTGGCTGGCGTTCGCCGACTATGCGTTCACGCCCAAGACCTCCTGCGCCTTCCGCATCAGCGGTGAAACGATGAGCGACGGTGGTCCCGGCTTCACCAAGTACACCATCTGCCCCGCCTACACGGTCACCGATCATCTAACGGTTCGGGCGGAATACTCCTACTACGACTACAAGGATTACACGGTCAGCAACGCCTCATTCTTCGGCGTCCAGGCGCTCTTCAAGTTCTGAGCCTACCTGGCTTTTCACGGGCTGGCGGCTCAATCCCGCCAGCCCGGTCTCTTGGCCCGCTCCGTCTCTCTCCATCGGCCCCGACAGACTCTCCCGTCCTTCGACTTGGGTAACTCGCCGGTCGCCGAGAACCCACCGCACCGCCTCACCCCCCAACCATCCATCAATCGCCATGTTGAAATCACTTCGCACGCTCTTCCTCGCCGGCGCCTTTGCGGCCACCGCGCTCATCCCCTCCCTCCACGCCCAGGAAAAGGTCGTCAAAGTCGGCGTCCTCCACTCCCTCAGCGGCACGATGGCCATCAGCGAAACCTCGCTGCGTGACATGCTGCTCTTCGCCTTCGACGAGATCAATGCCCACGGCGGTGTCCTGGGTTACAAAATCGAGCCGGTCGTCGTCGACGGCGCCTCGAACTGGCCGCTCTTCGCCGAGAAAGCCAAACAGCTCCTCGAACAGGACAAGGTCGCGGTGGTCTTCGGCTGTTGGACCTCGGTGAGCCGCAAGTCCGTGCTGCCGGTCTTCGAAAAGGACAACGGCCTGCTCTTCTACCCGGTCCAGTTCGAAGGGGAAGAGCTCTCCAAAGACGTCTTCTACACGGCCGAGGCCGTCAACCAGCAGGCCACCCCGGCGATCGATTACCTGATCGATCAGGGCATCAAGAAGTTCTACCTGCTCGGCACCGATTATGTCTATCCCCAGACCACCAATCTGATTCTTTTCAAGTACCTGCAGACCAAAGGCATTCCCATCGAGAACATCGGCGGCGGCCTGCGTCGGGACGAGTCGGGCAAGGTTATCTCGGCGGGCAAATATGTGCCCTTCGGATATACCGACTTCCAGCAAATCGTGTCGGAGATCAAGCAGTTCGCCGCCGGCGGCGATGCCTGCGTGATCAATACGATCAACGGCGACTCCAATGTGC
>JBJKRD010000172.1:0-2723 GCA_046704925.1 Opitutaceae bacterium
ACGTTCCGGCTGACCAACGTCATCGAGGATCTCCTGCTGCTTTCCCGCATGGACGCCGGCCGGCTGCAGATCGCCTTCGCCTCCGTGGATTTGATTCCGCTGATCGAGGCGTGGCTCGACGACCTGGGGGCGCTGCCTGAGGGGCCCAAACTCGCCGTGGAGACCGAGCTTCCCCCTTCGCTGCCCATTTTGGGCGAAAAACGTTACATCGCCCTCATCCTCCAGAATCTCCTGGAAAACGCGCGCAAATACAACCGTCCCGGCGGGCGCATCCGCATCACCGCCCGGGCGGATGAAGGTTGGTGCCTGCTCACCATCGCCAACACCGGCCGGCCCGTTCCTCCCGAAGCGCACGACCACATCTTCGAGCGGTTCCATCGCGGAGCCATGGGCGAAAACGTTCCCGGCCACGGTCTGGGGCTCAACCTGGCGCGGGAACTCGCCCGGCTCCACGGCGGCGATCTGCGCTTGGCGCAATCCGACGACGTTTGGACGGAGTTTGAGGTGCGTTTTCGCCTGGCGCCGCCGTCGGCCCCCGCCGCCTCCGAACCGGCATGAAACCCCTCCGCGTCATCAGCCTCGGCCTGGCGTTCGCCGTCGCCCTGGGCCTCCGCGCGGAGGACCCGCTCGACCGGGTGGACGACGCGCTGACCGTCAATGCCTGGCACGCCGAGTTCCGGGCCCGTTTGAGCGGCCTGTTGGATCTGGAGGGCTATCACTTCCAGTCGCCGGCGCCCGGGCTGTTGTTTGCGGACGGCCCCGACCTGTTCAATCCGCGGCTTAGCGTTTTTCTCGATGCTCAGGCGGGCACGCAGGTCTATGCGTTTGCGCAGATTCGCGCCCAACGGGCCTTTGACCCGACCGACGAAGGCACGCAGTTGCGGGCGGAGGAGTACGCGGTCCGTTTCACGCCGGGCACCGGGGGGCTGATCAGCCTGCAGCTCGGCAAGTTCGCGACCGTGGTCGGCAACTGGGTGTCGCGGCACGACTCCTGGAGCAACCCATTCATCACCGCGCCCCTGCCCTACGAGAATCTGACGGGAGTCTGGGACGTGGCCGCGGCACCCTCGGTGACCACGCTCCTGGCCTGGTCCCACGTCCGCCCCAGCCCGCTGGCCGAGGACTACGAGGACAAATACCGGCGGCTCCCGATCATTTGGGGGCCCAGCTACGCCACCGGCGCGGCGCTGGTCGGCGCGGCGGGAAAGTTTGACTATGCGGTCGAGGTCAAGAACGCCGCGCTTTCGTCCCGACCGGAAACCTGGGACGCCACCCAGACCCGTTGGCAGCATCCCACCTTCAGCGGACGCCTCGGCTACCGGCCCAACGAAATGTGGACCCTCGGCATTTCCGCCAGCAACGGGCCGTACCTGCGTCCCATCGCCGGATCCACCCTCGGCGCCGGTCATGGCTTGGGCGACTACCGCGAGATCCTCATCGGCCAGGACGTGGCGTTTGCCTGGCACCACGTGCAGGTCTGGGCCGAGATGTACGAAACCCGTTTCACCAATCCCCGGGTGAGGGATCTCGACACCGTCGCGTACTACGGCGAGGTGAAATACAAGCTCACGCCGCGGTTTTCCGCCGCCCTGCGATGGAACCAGCAGTTCTATTCGGCCGTGCCCGACCCGGGCGTGGGGACGATTCCCTGGGGCCGAAACATCTGGCGCATCGATGTGGCGCCGGCCTTCCGGTTCACCGCCCATATGCAGGCGAAATTGCAGTACAGCCTGCAACGCGAATCGTCGGGCCCGCCCACGTTGCAGCACACGGTCGCCGCCCAGTTCACGGTGCGGTTCTGACGTTTGCGCTCCGCCGCGGGGTCCTCCCGCCGGATCAGCGGGGGAACTTCTGCATGGCGGGGTAACAACCCTGTTACCGTCCTCCGCTTTCGCGGAGCCCGGACCGGCATTGGCTTGCGGGCGTCACTGGCCGCGCCGCCAACCCTCCGCCTCGCCTCCCCTCATGAAACCGCCCGCCTTGCTTCAACGCCGCCTCCCGTGGATCAACCTCCCCGGCGCCATCCTGGTCCTTTTGTTGCAGCGCACGCCGGTGCTGAATCTCCTGGTCGGCCCCGACGAGGTCATGGTTGCTTCGCGCGTCGGCGCGGTGCTGAGGGCGACCGTCGCGGCCGTCTCCACGCTCGGGGCCATGAACACCCTCGCCGGCGCGACCCCGCTGGTCCCGTCGTCCGGCACGGCCACCGGCATCACCGTCAGCACCGGGGTCGCGGTGGACGTATTCTTCACCGTCAACGGCACCCAGACGCCCCCGGTGTCGTGGACGGTCACGGGATCGATTCCGCCGGGTTTGAATTTCTCCGGGTTGACGTCGGCGGGGACCGTCAACATCGGCACCCTTGAGCTAAGCGGCACTCCCACCGCGGCCGGTACCTACGATGTTTCGATCTCTGTGTTTTCGGCGGCAAACGGCACCGGCTTCAGTCTCGGACCCTATCCCTACGCGATCACCGTCAACGGTGCCCCGGCGACGAGTCCGCCGGCATTCACCACCCAACCGCAAAGCCAAACCGTCACCGCGGGCACGTCCGTCACCTTCACCACCGCGGCCAGCGGCAGTCCCACGCCCACCTACCAGTGGCGCAAGGACGGGGTCGACATCTCCGGCGCCACCGGCACCTCGTTCATGATCGCCGCCGTGGGTTCCAGCGACGCCGGCACCTATTCCGTCGTCGCCACCAACTCCGCCGGCTCCGCCGCCAG
>JBJKRD010000173.1:0-3111 GCA_046704925.1 Opitutaceae bacterium
CGGCGCCCGGCCCTCCAGAACACAAAATCCGAATAATGAGGCCGAACACTACGGCGCGACTCGGATCGTCACAGTCTGAGGTTTGCTGGACAGGATGACGTCGCTCACGATCAAATCCAGGGTGTACGTGGATTGGGGGAAAGCCCGGGGCGCGCCATCGGTGAGGCTCAGGCGCCCGCTGGCGGCGTCGATCGCAAAGATTGACGGGGCGCCGTCGCTGCCGCCGGTGATCTGCCAGTCCTTCAGCACCGCGTCGGCATCGGGGTCGGTGGCACGAACAGTGCCGATATCGTCGCGCTCTTTCGGGTCGAGCGTGAACGTCTGCCCGGCCCTCACCACCGGCCAGCGATCGTTGAAGTAGCGGGAGGCGAAGCGCACAAACGTCGGCCAATCCGGCACGTCGGTGTGCCCCTCGTGGTGACGGCGGAATCCGATGTCGCCATCGAGGTAGGCCACGTCGATGCGCGGAGTGTCGTCCGCCGGATCCAGCGGGTCCGGATCGATCAGGCCCCTCCGCCCCAGAAACTCGTAGACCCGGCTGGCGCCAAGGCCGGCCAGGTAGACGCCGCGCGGATCCACCCACGAATCGCCGATCGGCGCCCCGTGCGCCGTCCCGACCGTGAGGAAAATGGGCCGCGGGGCGCACAGGGCCACCACGGCATCGCCGTCCACCTTCAGCAGTTCGACCCGCCGGGGCAGGTACTTCCCGGGATGCAGCGGGCCCATCCACTTGAAGAAATTGCCGGCCATCCACTGGTACTCCTGATCCCAGCCCGAGTCTTCGAGGTCCTGGCCCCAGTGGCGCCGATCCAGCTTGGCGCCCAGGCTCCCGGAACTGCTGGGCCAGCCGATCAGGATTCGGGGATCGTAGGCCATGGCCACCAGGGCGGCCTTGCCGTAACGGGAGTGGCCCTCGATGCCGATCTTGGTGGCATCGACGTCGGGCGTGCTCGCGAAATAATCGATCAGCCGGCTGACGCCCCAACTCCAGGCGGCCAGCGTGCCCCAGTCGTCGGGTTTTCGCCAGTGGCCGTGGTTGATCAGGCCGATGAGGTAGCTGGACAGGGCGGCGCCGCCGCGATCCGGCTGCAGCACCGTTGGGTCGAGAACGCATATGCCGTAGCCGTACGGGGCGACGAAGGCCCAATCGCGGGCGAGAAAATCCAGGTTGCGATCGCCCCGCCCGTAGCCGACACCGAACGGGCTGAATACCACGATCACCGGCACCGGTCCCTTGGCGGCGGCCGGCAGGCGCAGGAACGCGGCGATCTTCGGTACGTTCCGGACCGCGGGATAGGCGGACACGTCGATGTTCCCGGTGATGTCCCGCTGGCGGTACGCCACGCCATCGGCCGTGCCGGTGGTCTCGCCGCTCACCGACCACGTGATCGCGGGCCACCGGGAGCGGTCGGGAATCCGGCCGTAGAGTTCCTCCTGCACGTCGCGGAAGATTTCGGGCCGCCGCCGGGTCCACCAATCGCCGGGAGTTCGCACCGGCGAGCCGTCGTCCATTTGCAGGAGGTTGATCGGCGGGTACCGGCCCAGCCGGTATCGGTCATGGCTGTCGTAGTTGTTCCACAGCCCAAACGCCGAACGGGTGATGGTGTGGCCCTCGGCGTCGGTCCAGTTGCCCTCCGGCTGCTTCGGGTCGGCGGGATGGGCGCCCGGCGGCGCGTTGGGGTCCTGGGTCTTGGGCGGCAGCACCGGCTCGGTGATGCCCACCTGGTGCTCCATCTGGTCGTGATCCTGTGCCGGGGTCGTGCCGGCGTCGGGCATGGCGGGCCAAGCGTGGTCGGCGCCACGAGCGCCCGGTGCGGACGCCGAAAGGATAAGAATCGCCAGCCAGGCGGTCAGGCGTGCTGGTAGCGGAGGGGCGATCAGGGGAGGGTGCGAGGAAACCAAGATGCTGGCCCCAACCTCACCCACGCCGGGCTGACTTCAAAATGGATTTTGTGCTAATTATTGCCCAGGATCGCCTTGTCCCGGCGGCCGTCGGGCCCGGGGCGTCGCCTCCGGCCACGCCGACCGCGGCTGGAGATTCCTCGCATTGCCTGCTATGTGTGTCTAACCAATCGATCCCTGGATCTGGATGCGTGCCGTGCTCTCAGCCCTCACCGACGAACTCCGACGGCTCAAAGCCGCCGGGGTGCAGACCGTACCGGTGACGGACGGGAGCCTGGCGGCGCTGCGCCGGGCCGTGAGGGCGCGGGCCCGCGCTGATAACGGATCTGCGATACCGGATGCCGGGAAGCGGATCCTGGAGACCGGAGAGGAGAAACGGGAGGCCGGAAAGCCTGAGACGCCCCATGAATCGATTGCATCTCCGATCGTCCGATCCACGGACACTTCTCTCCGCAATCCGGCATCCGCAATCCCCGATCAGCCGCTACCGCCGGAGGTGGTCCTGCCGGGCGGCAGCAAGACCGAGCGCTGGCAATTTCTCCGGGAACTCGTGCTCAATCACCCGGTCTGCCGCGCCCATGTGCCACCGGGGAAAAAGGTCGTTTTCGGCGTGGGCAATCTGGACGCCCGGATCATGTTTGTCGGGGAGGCCCCGGGAGCGGAGGAGGAACTGCAGGGGGAGCCTTTCGTCGGGCCGGCCGGACAACTGCTTACCCGGATGATCCAGACCATGGGTTTGGAGCGCAACGAGGTCTACATCGGCAACATCATGAACTGGCGTCCGGAAAAACCCACGCGTCCCGGCGAGGCGCAGGTGGGGAACCGCGAGCCCACGGCGGCGGAGATGGCGTTTTGCCTGCCGTTCATCACCGCGCAGATCGAGGTGGTGGAGCCGCCGGTGCTGGTGGCGCTGGGGGCCACGGCGGCCCGCGGGTTGCTGGGGGCGCACGCCTTTCGTACGCTGGGCGAGGTGCGCGGACGGTGGCACGAGTACCGGGGGCGGCCCCTGCGGGTCACCTATCACCCGAGCTACCTGCTGCGCAAGGAGGTCGAAGGCCGGGCCGCCGCGAACCGGGCGAAACGCTGGGCCTGGGAGGATCTGCTGGCCGTGATGGAGCGGGCCGGCCTCCCGGACTCGGAGCGGCAGCGCAACTTTTTCCGCGGATGAAACTCCTGTCTAGCTGGATGCTGGCGGCCCTGCTGATGGCC
>JBJKRD010000174.1:0-3713 GCA_046704925.1 Opitutaceae bacterium
GGCCACGCGGGCCTCGATCCGGCTCCGGTTGAACAGCACCGCTTCCATCGCCTCCGGGATGCCGTGGCCGCGAATCTTTGTCGTGCCGTATTTGGCCATCAGGCCCACGATCACGCCGCCCGCGGCGGGAATGACGAGGACCAGCCAGCCGACGTGCTCGGTGGTGATGACCACCTGGTCCACCGCCACGCGGTGGAAATAGACCAGGTTGGTGATCAGGTTGATCAGCCGGTAGAGGAGGAAGGCGATCAGCCCCGCCGCCGCTCCCAGCAGCGCGGCGAGGAGCGACAGCCACAGCATGCGCCCCTGCGTCGACCGGGCACCGTCGGCGCCGTCGCGCGCGGCGGCCGCCGGCGGGCGGGAGGGATCAGGCATAAAGGAAAGGTCGCTACCATATCGTAGTGCGATACAATTTCAACTCGGCACCCGGCGCCGGAGGCGTAGGCTGGCGCCGATGTCCTCCGCCTCCTCCGCCCCGCTGCGCCCGGCGGATTACCGGACGCTCGCGGCGTTCCGCTACGCGCTGAACCGCTTCCTGTGTTTCAGCCTGGCGGCGGCCCGCGCCGCCGGCCTGTCTCCGCAGCAGCATCAGGCCCTGCTCGCGATCAAGGGGTTTCCCGTCCGCGAGTGGGTGACTGTCGGCGAACTGGCCGAGCGCCTGCAACTGCGCCACCACAGCGCCGTCGGCCTGGTCGACCGCCTCGCCGACCGCGGCCTGGTGCGGCGGGCGCGCGCCGCGGCCGATCGCCGCCGGGTCCAGGTCACCCTGACCTCGCGCGGGGAGGCGGTGCTGGCACGGCTGTCGGCGGCCCACCGGACCGAGCTGCGCCAGGTCGGTCCGGAACTGCAGTCATTGCTGGCCCGTCTGGGCCGGAGCTGACGCCAGGGGCGGGGCGGCGGGGCGCCCGCGCGAACGGCTATTGCAGGCGCGGCGGCAGGCTCTGCAGCCGCGCCGCGAGGGCGGCGATGATCGCCCCGGTGTGCTCGCCGGCCGTATCCGGACCGGTCTTGATCGTCTCGGCCGGCAGGAAGTTGTCGATCACCGCACAATAGTCGTTGTTGACCATGATCCCGATCAGTTCGCCGGTCTTGCTGAACACGAGATCGCCCGCCGACGGGGTGAAATCGCCCATCAGGTGCTTGATGAAACGGTTGTCCATGCGCACGTACTGCGGCGTCTGCGCGTCGAGCTTGAAGGGCACCTCCCCGTAGCCGGTGCCGCCGTTCTTGACCAGCATCGCCTCGGGGAATTTGAACGGCTCCAGGGCGGTCTTGTAGACCTTCACGCCGAGCCGGGCCGCCAGATCGGGATCGACCGGAATGACCACGATGCGCGGATCCAGCGCGAGAAACTCAAGCTTCATGATCGGCGCCGTCACCGGCGGCCGGCCGAACTGTCCCGCGATGACCTCCCAGTCGGGCGGCGGCGGGTCGCCGACGATGATCGGAAACGGCGTGTCGTTGGCGTGCATCAGGGCGTAGACGCCCTTGCCGTCGGTCACCAGCACGGTGCGGGCGTCCTTGGTGCGCACGGTTGTGCCGAGGAGCCATTTGCGCGTCGCGGTGAGCGCGGTGTACACGCGGTTGTTGAGGAAGTCGTTGAACAGGACGTTGGCGTTGATCGGGCGGTTGTCGCGGATCTCCTGCACGATCTCCCCGGATTTCTGGGCGAGTTGCCCCACCCCCTGGGCGAGCTGGGCGTTCTGGGCCAGCACTTTTTCGCGCTCCTGGCGCTCGGCGGAGATCTGCAGGCGGGCGTCCTGCAGATTCTGCTGCAGCATCCCCTTCTCCTGCTGGGCCACCTTGACCGCCACGTTGAGCCCCTCGATGCGCTGCCGGGCCTCCGTTTGCTGCTGGTTCAGCGCCGCGATCTGCTGCTGCTGCTTCGCCGCCTCCGCCTGCTTCTGCTCCAGGTCGCGCTGCAACTGCGCCAGCCGCTCGCGGGTGATGGCGGCGTCGTGCTCGGCCGCGCCGAAGCGCTGGTTGAGCTCCTGCACCTTCTGGTTCGTGGCGGTCAGCGTCGACTCGAGCTGGGTCCGCGAGGCCTGCAGCTGGGTGACGCTCTGCTCGCGCGCCTGCAGCTCCGCCTGCGTCGTCTGCAGTTCCCGGGCCACCTTCGCCCGCGACTGCTGCTCGTCCGCCAGGGAAAGGCGCATGAGGTCGACCAGATCCTGATTCTGATTCCGCGGCGGCGTGTTGCCCGCCACCTGCGTCACCGGCGAGGCCTTCGGCTGCGCGGGCTCCGCCTTCTCCCACCGCGTCAGCGCGATGAGGTTGAGGAACAGGAAGTCGATGATGATCAGCAGAAGCGTCTTGTTCATGACGCGCGGTTCAGGCGGCGGGCGCGGGGACGGGCGTGGCCTGGGCGGCGAGGATCAGCCGGCGTTTGTAGCCGCGGACATGCCGGATCTTGACGAACGCCACGCAGACGATGCCCAGGAGGTTCGACGAATAGGCCGCCAGCAGGTTGGGCGCGATGACGCCCAGCACCTGCAGCACGAGGGCGGTGGCCGTGCCCATCATGCCGACGTAAAGGCCGCTGTCGAAGAGGTTCTCCTCGTTCTCCATGAGGCGCAGCTTGAGCTGCGGGGAGATATCCTGGCGGTTGATGTCATTGATCTTCATCAGGCAGGCGAGATAGGTGATCACCTGCAGCAGGGCGAAGACGGCAACGGAGACGATCGTGGAGGTGTCCATGGTGGAAACGGAGGTTGAAGAGACACCCGGCGGCGTGGCGGCATTGGCCAGCACCGGGATGACGAGGCGGAAGCGGTATTCGGACGGCGGCGCGGCCCGCAGGAGAAAGGGTTCGGTGGTCATCACGATCACGAACGCCACCAGCAGCGCCAGCGCGCTGCTCTGGATGCGCGGCAGCGCCCGGGCGTTCACCCGCGAGCTCTCGGCCCGGCGCAGCGGCACGAACAGCCAGCGATCGACGCCGCGCAGGATCAGGTACGCGCCGAGAAAATAGCCGAGATATTTTGCCACCAGCGTGAGCCACGGGTGCACCAGGGCGAATTCCCCGGCGAGGTCGACCGGCGCGCTCACCCCGTGGTTGATGGGCACCTGGCGTTGCAGCAACGCCTGCACGGCGCCCTGGCCGAGCCCCAGTGCGTACCGCAGATCCGCGGCCCCGGTCTTGCCAAACGCGAGCAGGAAGGAGGCCACGCGGTCCGAGGATTGGGAGAAGAGCGCGGCCGTGTAGAACACCGGCAGCTGGTCGGTCGCGACCTGCGCCAGGTGGGCAAACTCGTTGACGGTGCGCGTGCTGTCGGTGTGCCGGAGCAGTTCGCAGAGCTGGATCCAGTTGAGCCGCTTCCCCAGGGCCAGCAGATCGAGATAGAAGAACTCCAGGTCGCCGAGCCGGTGGGTCCGCACGGCCTCGTCCGCCAGGCTCTTCACCTCCCGCTGGAGCGGCGCCGAGAAGTGCTCGCCCTGGTAGAGCAGCGCCGTCAGGAGGATGTCGGCGTCCAGCGGCTGGCCGCCGGGGTCCATGGCCGGGATGAAACGCATGGTGTTGGTCACCGTTCGCGTCTGCAGCACCGACTGCACGCCGAGGAGATGCGAGTTCGCCAGATAGCGGCGCAGCGAATCGCGGGCATGCTCCGTGATCAAAAAGGTCAGCACCGGGGTGCTGGCGGCGCGGCCCGCATTACCCTTCAGGTTGAGGATCGGGTCGAGGAAAGGATCCCAGCCGCCCCACGCCACGAACT
>JBJKRD010000175.1:0-3137 GCA_046704925.1 Opitutaceae bacterium
GTGGCGACGTCGTCGCTGAACGACAGAAACACCACCCGCACCGGCCGGCCGGATTTCGCGGGCAGCTCCAGCGTCGCATCGGTCCCCTTGTCGAGGCCGGTCACGCAGCAGACCTGGACGCCCTCGCCGGCGAGCCGCTCCAGCCGTTCGCGCGCCCACTGGTTGAGCGCGCTGGCGCCCTGACTGCCCCCGAACACGACGAGGAGCCGCCGCGTCGGATCGAAGCCGAGGCGGGCGGCCGCCGCCTGGCGGGGCAGGCTCGCGATCTCCCGGCGCACCGGCAGGCCGACATGGCGCTGCCGCGAACGGCGCACGCCCTTGAGGTCCACCCCCGGCGGTAGATAGATGCGGCGGGCGAGCCCTCCCAAGACCCGGATGGCGCGTCCGGGCACGCGGTTGGCCTCGTGCAAGGCCACCTTTTTCCCGGTGAGCGCCGCCACCACGATGAGCCCCGCGGTGGTGAAGCCGCCGAAACCCACGATGACCGACGGCCGCCAGGAGCGGATCATGCGCGCGCTGAACCAGAAGGCGCCGGTCTGCCGCCAGACGAAGCGCAGCAGGCCCAAGGGGCGCAGGCTGAACGGGGCGCCGGGGATGCGTTCGAACCGGAGGTGCGGGTACTTCGCGATGAGGCGCGCGTCGACCTTCTTGCGGCTGATCAGCAGCGTGGTTTCGTGCCCGCGGGCATTCAGGCCCTCGGCGAGCGCGATGCCCGGCGAGAGGTGTCCCCCCGTGCCGCCGCAGGCCACCAGAAAACGGCTCATGACGTCAACCCCCGCGCCCCCGGTGCCCTCCGCCGGTCACGGCATGACCTCCTTCAGGCTGCGCTCGCGCCGCATCAGCGCCGGCTTCGTCCAGGCCCGCTGGGTGTTGAGAAAGATTCCGACCAGGATCCCCATGAGCACGAGATTCGAGCCGCCGGCGCTGATGAACGGCAGCGACATGCCCTTGGTCGGCAGGCAGCCCGTAACGACCCCGATGTTGATCAGGGCCTGGAAGGTGACGAGCAGGAGGCTGCCGCTGACCAGCAGGAACTGGAAGAGATTCGGCGCCTTGCGCAGATGGGCCAGCCCCGCCGCAAAGATGATCGCGAACAGCACCACCACGCCGATGGTGAAGATCAGCCCGAGCTCCTCGCCGATGACGGCGAAGATGAAATCCGTATGCACCTCCGGCAGAAAGCTGTTCTGTTGGCGGCCCTGGCCCAGCCCGACGCCGTTCACCCCGCCGGCGGCAAAGGCGAGAATCGCCTGCCAGAGCTGGTAGGTGCCGCGGCTTTTGTTGGCCTCGATGTCGAGGAACGCGGTGATCCGGGCCAGCCGGTTGGGGTTGTGGATCACGGCCACCGTGAGCACGCAGACGGCGCCGGCAAAGGCGGAGACCAGATAGCGGAGCCGGGCGCCGGCCAGGAACAGCAGCATGACGCCGATCGCAAACGCGAGCGCTGCCGTGCCGAAATCGGGCTCCAGCAGAATGAGCCCGGCGAAGGTGCCGATCCACAGCAGGGGCGCCACGAAGCCGCGCCCGAACTCCTGGATCCGCGTCTGGTTGAGCGCGAGGTAGTGCGCCAGGCCGAACACCATCGCCAGCTTGGCAAATTCCGACACCTGCACCCGCACGGGACCGAACCCGAGCCAGCGGTGGCTGCCCTTCACCGCAATCCCGATGCCCGGAAGGATCACGAGGAGCAACCCCGCCAGACAAAGCCCCGCCACCAGCCACACATGCCGCCGGGCCGCCTCCAGATCCAGCCGGGAGACCACCAGGCACGCCACCGCCGCAAACACGAACCAGATGATCTGCTTCGTCAGGTAGAAATAGGGATCGCTCTTGAGCGATATGCTGGCGCTGAACAGGACCGTCAACCCGAGGACGGAAAGGCTGATGACGCAAAAAAGGATGATCGTCGCAGGATTGATGGCCGCGGCCCAGCGCGGTTTCTCATGCGGTCGGTGGCGCATCTGCGGAAGAGAGGAAAGGCGGATGAAGGCGGGCGGCGGGAACCGGGCGAAGGAGCCGCGCCGTCCGCCCCGCCAAAGGGGCCCGGCGCGACCGATCGGTTGCCAGCGGCACGGGATACAGGCGGCTTACTGCGACGAGGGAGGATTGCCGCCATCAACCTTGATGACCGGCACCGGGCTCTGCGGATTCAACCCCGAGTCCAGATCGGACTGCGCGGTCGTCGTCTCGGCCGGCGCCTCCGTGGCCTCCGGGGCGGGCGGGCTGACCGCGGGCGAGGCCGCCGGCGCCGGCGGGGTGCCGCCGCTGACCGCGGTGTAGCCGGGAATCACCAGCTTCTGGCCGGACCGGATCATCTTCGGGTCGGCAATGTTGTTGGCGATGGCGAGGTCGGAGACCTTGACCTGGTACTTCCGCGCGATGCCGCCCAGAGTCTCGCCGGGCTGCACGACGTGGATGACGGAGCCACCCGCCTTTCCCGCCGGGGCGGATGCGCCGGTCGTGGCGGAAGGCGTGGCCTCAGCCGGGGCCGCGGTTTCGGCCGGGGCATGCGTCGCCCCACCCGGCAGCTTCAGCTCCTGACCCACCCGGACATAGTCGCTGCTCAGGCTGTTGGCCCGTTTCAGGTCCGCGACCGTGCTGCCCACGCGGCGCGCGATCGCCGAAAGCGTGTCGCCCGGCCGGACGGTGTAGACTGCACCCGCGGCCGCGCCCGGGGCGCCGGCGGCGGCGTGCGTGGTCGCCTGGCCGGGGATGATGAGCTTCTGGCCCACGCGGACCACCGAGCTGTTGCTCAGCCGGTTGACCTTGACCAGTTCGGCCACGGTCGTGCCGTGCTTCTTGGCGATCTTCCACAGGCTGTCACCGGCCGCCACGGTGTAGGTTGTCGCCGGCGTCACGGTCGGCGGCGGGGGACTCTCCAGGGCCTCGGCGGCCGCGGAGCCGGGACGGGTCGGGCTGTAGCGCCCGGGGGCGGTCGACGACAGGTCAACCGAAACGGCGGGCGCGGCCGGCGGAGGCGCCGCCATCTCCGGTTGGGCCGCGGCCCCGCCGGCGGGGGCGGTCTCGCTGACCACCGGCGTGGGGGGCTGGGTCGTGGGCCGGCAGCCCGGATTCACCAACAAGAGGAAAAAACCGACGAGGTGGACGGCCACCACCAAGCCAACGATAATGAGAAA
>JBJKRD010000176.1:0-3147 GCA_046704925.1 Opitutaceae bacterium
CCGATGCGCTGTCGGGCGATTTTCCGACCCGCGCAACGGCAACGCGCCGCCCGCCTACTCCACGAGTTGATGGCGCAGGGCGTAGCGGGCGAGCTCGACGTTGCTGGACAGGCCCAGCTTTTGCGCCAGCCGGGCCCGATAGGTCGCGATGGTCTTGTGACTCAACGCCAGCAACGCGGCGATCTCCTTGACTGTCCGGCCGGACGCGACCAGGCGCAGCACCTCGAGCTCGCGGGGCGAGAGGGTTTCATGCGCCCGCCCGGGTCGCCCGCCCAGGGCCGCGGCCAGGCGCTCGGCGAGCGCCGGACTCACATACCGTCCCCCCGCCAGCACTTTCTTCACCGCGGCGATCATTTCGTCCGCCAGGCTGGCCTTGGCGAGATAACCCGCGGCGCCCAGCCGGAACGCGCGCACGGCGAATTCCTCCTCCGGAAAAATGCTCAGCACGAGCACGGGGGTGCGGGCCTGTTCCCGTTTCACGTCGGCGAGCAGCTCGAAGCCGCTGCATCCGGGCAGGCTGATGTCGAGCACCACCAGGTCCCACGGCTTGCGGAGCAGCTTGCGCGCCTGCGGCACCGTGGCCGCCTCGCCGAAATCCACCCGCGGCGCCGCCTCCGCCAGCAATTGCTTGAGGCCGCGCCGTACGACCTCGTGATCGTCGACCAGCAGGATCTTCATGGCGGAGCGCCCTCCCGTCCGGCCCTCTCCGGGGAAAGGGGGAGGAGCACCCGGACGCGGGTGCCGCGCGGTTTGTTAGGCGCGAAGAAAATGCTCGCGCCGCAGCGACGGGCCCGCTCGCGCATCCCCAGCAGGCCCAACGAACGCGATCCGGCTCCTGCCGCCTGCTTCAGGCCCACGCCGTCGTCGGCCACCTCGAGCTCGAGGGTCCGGTCCCGGACCGCCAGGCGGATGACGGCCTGCGCCGCCTTCGCGTGGCGGGCCACGTTGGTCAGCGCCTCGCGGCAGATGTAGAACAACTCCACCGCCTGGCCCGGCGGCAGGGGCGGCAGCGGATCGGCCGTCACGACCCGGCAGCCGATGCCGCTGTGCCTCCGGAAACGCCGCGCCTCCTCCCGCAGCGTCGGCTCCAGACCCAGGGCGTCCAGCGTGCTGGGGCGCAGCTCCGCGGCCATCCGTTGCACCGCCGAGACGGTGTCATCGATCACCTGGGAAGCGCCCCGGATGCGCGCCCGCAGCAGGCGCGGAGACGCCGGCGCGGACAGTCTCTTGTCCAGCCAGCCCAAGTCCATCTTCAGGCCGGTGAGCAACTGGCCCAGCTCGTCATGAATGGCGCGCGCCATGCGCACCCGCTCCTCCTCGTGGACCTGGTGCAGCCGCGCCAGCAGCGCCCGCAACTGCGCGCGCGACTCCTCCAGTTCCGTCTCGATGCGCTTGCGCATCGTGATGTCGTGGGCCGTGCTGATGACATGCGGCCGGCCTTCGATCGCCACCGACTCCGCGGTCACCAACACGGTGCGCTGCTCGCCGGACTTCGTCCGCACGACCGTTTCATGACTCCGCAAGGAACCGAACGCCCGATAGGCCGCGAGCAACCCGTCGTGGGTCTCCCGGGAGATGATGCCGAGCTCCAGGGTGGTCCGGCCGGTGGCTTCCCGGCGGGAAAAGCCGAAGGTCCGTTCGAACGCCTCGTTGATCTCCACGATCACCCCCACGGGCCCCTGCGTCAACGTGGCCGCCAGCGGCGCCTTGGCAAACAGGAGGGCGAACCGGGCCTCGCTGGCCCGCAACGCCGCCTCCGCCCGCTGGCGTTCCGTGATGTCCACCATCACCACGCGACACTCCTTCCGGTCTTCGGACGCCGCCGCCTCCAGCCGCACCTGCAACGGCAGGTTGCCGTCGCGCGGCAAGGGCAGCTCGCAGACCGCGCGGGCGCCGGCGCGGAAGGCTCCCCTGAGAAACGCATTGAACCTCGGTCTCGACGCCGCCGGGAAAAAACAACCCAGTCGCCCTGCGACCAGCCGGGTTCGCTCGACCCCCAGAATCGCGGCCGCCGCGAGATTGGCCTCCCGAATCGTGCCGTCGCGCGTGAGGGTGAAATAGCCGACCGGAGCGAAATCATACAAATCGGCATAGCGGGCCAGCCCGCGCTCGATCTCCGTCCGGGCGCGCAACAATTCCACGTTCGGCGGCTCCAGTTCCACCGGGCCGACCCGCGGCTCGCTGATCCGGCGCGTCCGTTCGGTGCCGGTCGGCGCCGCGAGCGGGCCCGCGGGCCGGCTGGATTTCTGGGAGACCTTCCGTTTCCTCATGAAAGGATCATGATCGAGGGGGCGGACAACGGTGGGTCCAGGTCATCCGGTTCCCGGCTTGGGATCCGCGGCCGGTCCTTGGCCCTAATCTGGCGAAAGGTGCCTCTTGCATCGCAACGCTTGCTGGTACGGCTCGCTGGTTTTTCCGACCCGCAATAGGTGACGGTGGGCTGCACACGCAAATCGCTTCCCTTGTCGCCGGCAGACCGCAACCCCAAAGCCACCGGATCAATAGCCTTGTAAGGTCGGCATCCGCCGGCGACAATCCCGAAGTTGACGCGCAGCCCCGCGGGAGCAGCGGCGGTCGATCACCGGTGGAATTGGAGCTTTAATTGCGCAATCCGGGAGACGACAATTCCGCCAACACCATGAACGTGACCATTGGCGGTCGGCGGCATCGCGTACGGACGGTCAGTTTCGACATTCGGGCCAATGCGGTGCGGCTGATCGAGCAGCGGCGGCTGCCCCACCGGTTCCGCATGGTGGCGACGACCGATTACCGGCAGACCGCCCGGGCCATCTCCGCCATGGTCGTGCGCGGAGCGCCGGCGATCGCGGCGACGGCGGCCTACGGCCTCGCCCAGGGCGCCCGCGCCTTTTCCGGCCGGTCGCTCGCGGCCTTCGCGCGTCACGTCGATCGCGTGGAACGGACGCTGGCCGGCGCCCGGCCGACGGCGGTGGATCCGGTGAACGCGCTGCGGGGCGTGCGGGCCGCCATGGCGGCCGGCCAGTCCGTCGCCGAGTGCCAGCGACGGGCGTTGCGCGCCGCGCAGGCGTTTGCCGATGGCAGCGTGGCCGAGTGCGCGGCGATCGGCCGCCACGGGGAACGGTTGATCCACGCCGGCGCCCGGGTGCTGACCCACTGCAACGCCGGGTG
>JBJKRD010000177.1:0-3960 GCA_046704925.1 Opitutaceae bacterium
CGGCTGATGCTGAAGGCCACCACCGCGCCGGGATGGGCGGGGACGTTCGCTTTCAAGTCCGGCCGGCGCCGGTAGATCTCGCGGTGAAACGGAAACTCCGAGGAGGGCGCATGCAGGCCGGCGGCGGATCCGTCGGGGCGCACGTACACGATGTCGGTGGCCTGCAGCCCGCCCTTGTCGACGCGCGAAGGCGTGATCCAGATGCCGCCGTCCGGATCGTGGATCGAGAGGTTGCCGCCCGAGGTGGTCGTCATCCGCAGGCGGTAGATGCGGCGCATGGTCTCGACCAGTTCCTCGCGGGGGTGCAGCCAGCCGGTGTCCATGGCGCCCACTGGAGCAGGGCCCGGCGGCCGAGTCAAAACCGCAGACTGGCGTGCGGCTGCCGGGCCGGGGTTCCGCGCCTTCGCTGCATCAACGGGCCGCGCGGGCGCCCCCGGGGGACCGATGCCGGGCCCAGGGACGGCCGCCATTTTCGGACGCGTTGCTGCCCGGCATTCGGCCCGCCGACTTGTTGATCCAGATCATTTCGCAATCAGAGTCCCGCAAATCATCTGGAAAGACTTTCTCCTCCACGACTACCAGTCGCATCCGGTGGCTTCGGCGGCCGCGGCGTTCCCTCAACCCACGCCACCAAGGCACGGAAATCCTGGCCAAAGGTGACCGGCGCCTCACGCGGTATCCGGCGGGTCAGGAACAGCCCGAGGAGTCCCAGGTTCCAGGCCACGGCCAGCGATATCGTTCCGACCAGCGCGCGCCGCCAGCCCGGGCGGGACCGGCCGGCCTGCCAGAGGACCGCGATGCCGAACATGCCGAAGAATACCGGCACCTCAAAGCCCCGGTTGCCAAAGGACGACGCGAACCACCAGCAGGGCCACGCCGCGTTCAGAACGGTGACGACGCCGAACGAGACCAGCCACGGCCAGCCGATTCGGTGACGCAACGTCCACCAGATCAGTCCGCAAAAGCCGACCAGCAGCAGGGGCTGCCAGTAGAAGAATCCATGGAAGGGCGAGAACAACACGCCCTCCAGGTGCAGGTGCGCGAAGTCAAACACCTCGTCCCCGTACGAATAGGCAATCCACGAGCCGAACAGCACCTTCCACGCGATCATCTGCGCCGCCGCGGGCCCCGCGGCCCCGAGCCCGAACCACCCCACCGCCCGCCACGACCGAACCTGCCGGATTAACAGCACCGCGGGGAACATCAGGTAAACCACGGTGATGTTGCGGGTGGCGACGAGCAGGGCGCTGGCAAATCCGAGCCCGAGCCACACTCGTGCCCGGCGATCGCCCCCGACGATCACGAGCGTCAGCCAGAAAACAGCGATGGCCAGAACGAAGACCTGACTGTGGCTCAATGATACTCGCGCCGTCTGGTAATAGACCAGCGGGCTGGCCAGCCAGACCGCCAGCACCGCCACCAGCGCGGGCGCGCCAGGCACCAGCCGCCGGATGACGAGCGCGGCGATCCACAAACCGCCGGCGGCATAGAGTATCTGCCCGATCCAGACGGTCAGCAGGAACACGGGCTCGAAGCCGGTCGCGCCGGCCGGCGCCACCGCGTATGCCGCCAGAAAGAACGGCAGGCTGCCCAGCGCCCACCCTGGCGGATATCGGCTGGGCAACAGCCCGGTCTTGGTGCGCGGCTGCGCCAGTCCCGCCTCCCGGGCCGCCGGCGTCACCGTGCCGCTGATGGCGAGCTGGTGCGCAAAGTCGAGGTTGTGATCGATGACCACCGCCGGCAGCCAGAAGTAATAGCCACTGTCGTTCCACCCCTCCAGCATCGGCTGGCGGGACGGCCCAAACATATCCCATGCCTTCCACGTGACCGCCGCCACCGTCACCAGCAGGCACAACGCCACCAGACAACCAGTGATCCTGCCTCCCGCGGCGGGCTCCAATCCATCCCCCTTTGTTGCTCCCGGCGTCGCAGTGCAAGCCGTAGAATTCATCTCCATCGCCCACGGCTAACCCTGCGGCACGCCAGAGGAGGAACTCGGAGATGCGGGCGCGCGCTGGCCCGGCCCCGCTTCCGGCGGCTGGTCCGCCGCGTTCGCTTTCAACACCTTGTTGAGTCGGTCCCGGTCGGCATCGGCCAGGCGGTAAATCGGACCCACCGCCGCCGACAGCCGGGTGAACTCTCCCGCCGCGTCATCGTATAGCCAACTGCCATTCTCCGGCCTTTCCCCGGCGATATGGAGCTTATGGCTCCATTTGAATGAGCCCCGACCTTCATCAACTCGCGTCGCCCTGCGCAGGCACCCCGCCAACTCTTCGATCTCGGGACGCTCCGCAATGGTGCGCACCAGGGCGAACCGGTCATCCCGAACCTGCACCTCGGTGATGTGCTCCGCGATCCACGACGGACCGGCGGCAAGGGCGCTCGCGCCGCCGGCCATAACCAGGACCACGGGGAATGCGACCAGGGTTTTCATGAGCTGGCGAAGGTCTCAGGACCTGCGACGCGGCATCGCGGACCCGGCCAAGGAAGGAGGCGCTTTGCCGGCGCTGGGCGGCGGCTGGCTCGGCCCTTTCACCGGGAAAATGCCATGGCGATCGGCCCAGCGCAGGGCGGCGCCCATCCAGAACGCGTACCAAAGGAAAACCAGGGTCAGCAACGTCACGCGATTCCATCGCGACAGCCAGACGCCAATGAGCGCCGCGCTCACCGACAGATAAATCAACACCTGCATCGAGCGGCGGGTCGGTGAGTCTCTCAGCCACTGCCGCACCCAAATCGGGGCGGAATCCGGTATGGTATAGCGGGCGGTGTGCATGACGATGGGCCGAACGTCCCAGGGGTGAGGCGCGCCGGAGGACGGACCCGGCTCCGCGCGCGGACGCTCACCCGGCGTCGCTCCAGGCGAATTGTCAACCCCCTTCCTCAATGAGCGGCAGCACGAGCGCAACGACCTCTTCGCTGATCGCCGCTGGCGTTGCCGCCGCAAACTCCGCCCGCCTTGCCTTCCAATCGAGACTCTTGATTTGGTCGACCAGAATGGCACCGCTGACGGGCAGTCCCGTGGGCAGGGCCACCTCAAAGGGATAACCCTTGATTTTCGACGTCACCGGACAGGCCAAAAACAGGCCGGTCTTCCGGTTATAGGCTTCGGGGGACAGCACGAAAGCCGGGCGCCGCCCGGCCTGCTCGTGGCCGGCTTGCGGGTCGGAGGTGAGCCACACCACCTCGCCGCGCTTCGGCACGTAGCTCATCACCAGGTTTCCGAACCAACGGCACCCCCGGTCGCCACGGATTCATGGCGGTTCGATGCCGTGACGTGCTTCAACAGCTCCGCCAACGATTGGCGCTTGCGCGCGACCGCCTTCACGACCAAGGCGCCCGACTTCAGCGTCAACTCCACCTCGGAGCCTTCGGCAATCCGCGTTTCCTGCGCGAAGGTCCGCGGGATCCGCAGCGCCAGACTGTTTCCCCAACGTTGAACGGCAGTTCTCATGGCTCTACATCGTATCTACCGTCCGGACCCCGTCAAGCCGCCTCCCGGGCATGCGGCTCCGACGCCGGGCGGCCGGCGGTGAATGGTGAACTGGCGGGTGCCCGGCATGGGCAGCGGTGGGTTGTATCGGTGTTTGCGCGGGGTTCAGTCCGGGTCCGCGGAAGCTTGAGACTGGAGTGGACCCGGGGTCAACCCCGCGGCTGGCGCTCGGTGATCTCATCTTGGGGTCGGCGGCGTCAGGGTTAGTTTGCTGGCCGGTCGCGGCACGAACAAGCGGTGGAGTTCTATCGCAGGAATTCGAACCAAATCTCGACCGCGGCCGGTCAGCTCATGGGCTTGGTCATGCATCCTCAGGTGCCGACGTCCACCCACGTCCCGCACGATACAGTCTGCAGCCCGGGCCTCCAACCTCAAAACGCCGATACCATGAACACCTCTGAGTTTGCAGCCCTGGTGGCGATCGACTGGGGCGATACCGAACATGCCTTCGCGCTGCGGAGCACGCA
>JBJKRD010000178.1:0-5332 GCA_046704925.1 Opitutaceae bacterium
GTGAAGGTGCCCGACGCCTCGACCAAGGCGGACAAATATGTGGCGGGGGACAAGAATTCCGCGAACCTGTCCGGGTTCGGCTCAAAGGCCCAGGAGGAGGTCAGGCAGATGCCGCTGCCGCGTCCCCGCCTCACCCAGGTGCGCCCGGGAATCCTGCAGGACCGGCCGACCGGCGTGGCCAACGCGGGTGTGATCGGGGTGGACGCGCACTTCAGCCAGTTCGGAGACTACCTGCAGGAGCTCATCGACATCGTCCAGATCCAGTGGGAGCGGATCCTGAGCGCGAGCAACATCGCGCCGCCGTCGTCCACCCACGTGACCATCACCTTCCGGCTGGATTCGCAGGGGCGCATCGCGGAGATCATGAAAGTCGACGGCGATGCGGGCGATTACGGCACCAACGCGGCCCTGAGCGCGATTCGCGATCCGGCGCCGTACCGGCCCTGGACCAAGGAAATGGTGGCGGTGCTGGGGGACGACCAGACGATCACGTTCCAGTTCTACTACTGGTGAACGCCCCCGGGGCGGACTACTGGGATCGGCTTCCCTTCGGGCGCGGGGTGCGCTTGCTCCACCGCGACGCCAACGGCGTGGCGGCCCTGGACAAGCCGGCCGGCGTGCTGTCGCATCCGAACTCGCCGCGCGACGAGGCGCGGGCCCTGCTGGCGTGCCGCTACGATCCGGAAAGGGAGTGCTATCACTGGACGGGTCCGGCGGGCGAACCCTGCGCGCTGTGGCTGCTCAACCGTCTCGACTCCGCGACTTCGGGCGTGATCCTGGCCGCCGCCGGCGCGGCGACCGCCGCGGCCATCAAGGCGCAGTTTGCCCGGCACCAGATCCGCAAGGTCTACCAAGCCGTCGTGTTCGGGCTGCCGCGCGCCGCCCGGGAAACCTGGCGCGACCGCCTGACCGTCTCCCGCGGCGGGGCCGGGTTGCGCACGGAGGGGCGGGGGCATCTTCCGGCCGAGGCGGCCGTGACCGTCTTGCGCCGGCGCCCGGGACCGCCGCCGCTGGCCCTGCTGCGGCTGGAACCCCGGACCGGCCGCACCCACCAGTTGCGCGTCCAATGCGCGCGGCGCCACCTGCCGATCGTGGGCGACCAGACCTACGGCGATTTCCGCCGCAACCGCGAGTTTGCCCGGGCCACCGGCATCAAACGCCTGCTGCTGCATTCCCACGAAACGAGTTTTCGCTACGAGCTGGGCGGGCGGAACCACCCGTTCGCCGCGTCCGCGGCGCTGCCGGAGGAGTTTCAGGCCGCGCTGGCCTGACGCGGAGGCCGACCCGGCCGGCCTGCCGCCCCGGAGGCGGAGCGCATTTCCGGTTTGCGGTGCGGCCGGTTTCCCCGCTTGGCTCAACCTGACCGCGCACCCGATTCCTTACCCGCCATGGCCATCAGCCTCCAAACCCTGCGACAGAAGATCGACCGGCTCGATCAGCGGATCGTCGAACTGTTGAACGAGCGTCTCGCTCTCGCGGCCGAGATCGGCAAGCTCAAACGCAGTCGCGACGGGCGCATCTATGTCGCCGAGCGCGAGGATCAGGTGCTGCGCAAGGCGTGCGGCCGCAACCGCGGGCCGCTGAAGGACGCGGCACTGCGCGCCATCTACCGCGAGGTGATGTCGGCCGCCATCGCGCTCGAAAAACCGCTGCTGATCGCCTACCTCGGGCCGGAGGCCACGAACACCCATCAGGCGGCGATGCGCAAGTTCGGCGCCAGCGTGGACTTCATCGGCATGGCGGCCATCGCCGACATCTTCACCGCGGTCGAAAAGGGGGAGGCGGACTATGGGGTCATTCCGATCGAGAACTCCACCGAGGGATCGGTGCGCGACGCGCTCGATCAGTTTGTCGACTCCGACCTCAAGATCGTCTCCCAGATCTATCTGGAGATCACCCACGCCCTGATCTCGCACTCGTCGCTGGAGAAGATCACCCGGGTCTATTCCAAGGACCAGGCGCTGGCCCAGTGCCGGATGTGGCTGCAGCGGCACCTGCCGCATGCGCAATTGGTGGACGCGGCGAGCACCTCCGCCGCCGTGCAGATCGCCCGCGACACTCCCGACACCGCCGCCGTCGCCAGCCCGCTGGCGGCCGAATTTTATCGCGTGCCGGTGGCGGCGGCCAACATCCAGGACAAGTCCGACAACACCACGCGGTTCTTTGTGATCGGCAAACAGGCGTCCGGGCCGGTGGGCGGGGGCCGCGACATGACGAGCCTGCTCGTTTCCCTCGGCGACGACGCGGCGTCGCATCCCGGCGCGCTGCTCAAGATGCTCATGCCGATGGCCGAGCGGAACATCAACCTCTCCAAGATCGAGTCGCGCCCGAGCAAGAAGCGCCCGTGGGACTATTATTTCTTCATCGACGTGACGGGCCACTACGAGGATCCCGGGATGCGCGAGGCGCTGAAGCAACTGCGCTCGTTTTGTCCGCTCGTGAAGTGGCTGGGCAGCTACCCCGCGGTCGGCTGAGCGGCATCGCCCGGGGCCGCGCATGGCGCCGGCGCGTGACCGGCTGGCCCCGGGGATGCGGTATCGGCTCCGGCGGAACCCTTCAAGCCGCCGGAGGCTGGGCCTGCTCCCGGAGAAACGCGGCCGCCCCGTCCAGCAGGGTTTCGCCCAACTCGAGGCACGCCGTCATCTCATCCTCCCGGGCGTCCGCGGCGGCGGACCACGCACGGTTGATCTGGCGCTCGCCGGCGGCGAAACGGTCCATCAGCCGGGCGTAGCCGGCGGAGCCGATCGCGGCAGTCAGCACCGGGCGCAACGCGACGAACTCCGGCACGAGGTTCTCCTGCACGTCGGACAGCACGGCGAGGGTGCGGTGGTAACGTTCCAACGGTCCGGCCAGCCCGGGCAATTCCCGCCGCAGGCCGGCGACCGCGCCCACGATCGCGCCGAGCAGGGCATCGGCGGATCTTCCCGGGGCGCCCGGGGTGCCCGCCGGGGCGCCGCCCAGCAATTGGCGCTGGGCCCGGCGGACCAGCCAGGCTCCGGCGACCAGGCCAAGGCAGCCCGCGAGGAACAGCCAGCGGCCGGTCCAGCGGGCGACGGCGAATTCCTTCACCCGGACCCGCCGGACCCCGGCCGCGCGGAGGGTGGCGATCAGCTCCGGAGTCAGCCGGGTATTCTTGCCGGCGATGGGCTGCTCCCCGCCGCTGGCATCGCGCCGCAAACCGGCCGGGGCATTCAGCGTGAGCCCCGCCAACCGTTCCGGGCCGAGGGACAGCGGCGGCAGATAGGCGGTGACCGCCCCGAACAGGCCGGCGATGAGCGCGGCGATGAGCACGAGGTTGGCGGGCAGGCGCATGGTTCAGCCCCGCAGCAAGACCAGCGAGTTGATGCCCAGGGCGAGCAGGGCTTCGCCGACGATCAGGCCCGCGCAAAACGGCACGCCCCACGCCTCGGCCCACGCCCGGCCCTTGACCCGGCCCAGGCCGATGTTGGTCAGGCAGCCCAGGCCGTAGGTGAGAATGTAGATGAACGGCAGGTACATCGACAAACCGATCAGGACGCCGAGACCGGCAAAGGAGCCGAAGCCCAGCAGGATACCGAGCAACGCGCCACACCCATAGAGCGCGTACGGCATTTCTCCGCCCTGTACCCCGGTGATGACCGCCTGCAGCGCCTGAGCCTGCGGCGCCACCGTCGGCGTGCCCGGGCCGATGGGCTTGCCGGTGAGCTTGAGGTTGGCGCCCACAATCAGCATCAGGGTCGCCATGGTGATCACGGGACCGATGGTGCTGACGACCAGTTGAATGACCTGCTGCCGGCGGGGCTGCGCGCCGACGATGTAGCCCGTCTTGAGGTCGCCCATCATGTCGGCGGCGCAGGTGATCGCGACGCACAGGGCGGCTCCGATCATGACCGCCGGAATGACCTGATCCCGTCCCCCCAGGATCATCACCAGCACCACGGTCAGCAGCGCGATGCCGGAGATCGGCGACCAGTCGGTCATGCCGGCACATTGCGAAATGATGATGCCGGCAAACCAGATCCAGGCCACCGAAATGAGGACGATCAGGGCCCGCGCCACCCACGGGCTCAAGCCGTGGAACCATCCCGTGTCGCCGACCTTCCCGCCCATCGACTCCGTGATGACGAGCAGCATCAGGACACCGGCCAGCGCCACGATCAGCAGCGTCCGAAAGCTCATTTCATCCCGCGACCGCGGCTGGCCCGCCGCGCCGCGGCCCGCGCCGGCGATGCTTTTGAGCGCTTCGCGGATCGAGGGTATCGCCGTCGCCACCCCCATCAGCGCGCCGCCGAGCAGCAGACCGATGCCCAACGGGCGATCGAACGCGTCCAACGCATACCCGGCGACCTGGTAGGCGTGGATGGTCCCCGGGATCCAGCCGAGCGCATGGGCCGCCGGATTCAGCACCAGGTAGGCCAGCACGCCGCCGGCGAGCACGGTGAGGCCCGGCCGGCCGGTCAGGTAGCCGGCGCCGAAGGCAAACGGGGCGATCGCAAACGCCAGCAGCATGGAATCCGGCAGGTGGAGCAGGCGGCCGACGTCGATGGTGGTGTTCGTCACGACCAGATCCGGGTCGCCGTCCCGATCGCGGTCCACCCGCTCGGTGAGGTGCGAGCCCGGCGCGTGGGCGGCGACCAGCGCCGGATCGGTCGCCGTCGGCAGCCGGAGGTCGAGCGCCGCGTAGCCCGGCAGTCCCAGCGCGGGCAACCCCGCCGGCGCATAAATCAGCATGCCGACCAGGACGCCGGCGGCCAAAACCACCGATTTCGCGGTGCCCGCCCCGGGCGATTTCAGAATCGCCGCCACGGCGGTCGGGGTGGGGAAGCGCAGCCGCTCGATGTCGAGCATCTGTTTCCGCAGCGGCACGATGAACACGACCCCGAGAATCGCGCCGGCCATGCAGGCGAGCGTGATCTGCCAGAAGCGGGCGTCGCCGAAACCCATGCGGTCGCCCAGCAGGAAGAGCACCGGCACGGTGAAGATGATGCCGGAATTGACGATGTTGACGGCCGAGCCGACCGTCTGGCCGATGTTCACCTCGAGGATGGAGCCGCGGCGCAGGATGCCGCGCAGCACGCCGAAGCCCACCACCGCGGCGATCGCGGTGCCCGTGATGGTGAAACCGATTTTCAACCCCGAGTAGGTGATCGCCGCGTTCATGATCGCCCCGAAGACGAGGCCGAAAATGATGGCGCTGGCGCTGGCCTCCGGATAGCGGGTCTGGAACAAGCCTTCGCGGCGGTCCGCGGGGGGCGATTTTTCCGGCGGCTTCATCGGGGCGGCAGGCGGAGGCGCTTCCACTTAGGCGGCAGGGCCACCGCGAAGCCACCCTAAACTTCGCCTCGGATTCAAT
>JBJKRD010000179.1:0-21150 GCA_046704925.1 Opitutaceae bacterium
GTCTCGAATGGGCACTGCTGTTTCACTACCTCGCCTGCCCATGCGAGCCAGGCCTGCTGTTCCGTGGAAATCATACCAGCCTGCACCTGGCGCCATCTGCGCTCACACTCCAAGAGGAATTCGCTGAGTTCTCGATGAGCGCGCCACAGCTCAGCGGCCTTTCGGAGGTTCTCCTGTCGCGCACGCGCAGTTTGGTCGAGTTTCTCGGAGTGCTTTCGCTTGGCCTCCTCTTTCTCGCGGACAGCCTCTTCCTCTTGGAATTTCTGCCAGCGAATTTGGTACTCGGCCATGTCCTTCTCGCGCTGGACCGCCTCTTGCTGTCGCTTCATTCGTGCAGCGGCAAGATGGCGGCAGATTTCCTGCGCCATCGCTGAGACGATTGAACCGAGAGGAGTCTTCTCGCTCTCGGTCCACTTCTTTTCCGTGTCCTTAGCGTAATGTTGGGGGTTGGTGGTGAAGGTGAGTCGCCCAGAGACAACCTTCTCCGGTTGTTGCCATCCATGGAGGTGCCTTCTTTGAAGGCCCGAATCGAAAGGACGGTCGACCAATTCCTCTTCAATTTTGAAGTGGAGACGGTCGTGACCCATCCTGAAATGGCCGCCATCGTACGACGAGAGGGCCCTCTTGAAATTCACCCCGCGAGGTTCGACGAGCTCGAGCAGCATCTGGAATGCAGCTGCTGCACGATGACCCTGAGTCTTTGAAAGCTCGGCCTCCGGCAACTCGCGATCCCTCACGTGAACTCGCTGTCGGTCGTAGCTCAGCTTCCCACTCTTGATTGCTGTGAGAAATCGCGCGGCTAGTGGGTGCGTCGGTTCCGAATCCGTGTGCAACCCAGCATTTCGCGGGATCGGCTCCATCGCTCTCTTCGCAGCAACATCCGCAGGCGAAGGGGGCACGGACGGCAATTCTGGCCGTTTCACTTTCTTTCCGAACTCGAGCTGGACCCAGTAGCCGCGGCCTGGGCGGGGCACTCCTAGCGTCGAGCATCTATTTGCCACTGCGGCGCCTGAGACCCCCAATTTCGAAGCTAAGGTCCTAACTGGTTCGGACCAGACAAGGTCGTAGAGTTCTTCGCGAGAGTGTTCGGAAAGCTTTCTGGGGGTCGATTCTGTCATGCCTTCAACGAGGGCTAGGGCTCTTGCGATGTGCCGGACACGCAAAAGTCACGTAAACGGCGTCTGTCGATCCCGGCCAGCTAATGGTTCCGTCGACAACCGTCGTTGGCAACCGAGTGCAGGCGGATGGGCCCACCGGGATTCGAACTTCAGCGCGGAAGTTGAAGAGGCAAACTAGCACCTTCCAGCAAAACTCCCGTAAGTCGCTGCAATAGGGTTCGGTCGCGACGTATCCCGTGGCCAATCTGGAAACGACGTATCTCGTGTCCAAACCGGCCGGGTTACGTGTCGCTCACCAGCCCTTTGGAATAGGCCGTCTCGAATAGCTGGCGTCCCCACGGGGATTCGAACCCCGGTTCTCACCGTGAAAGGGTGGTGTCCTGGGCCGGGCTAGACGATGGGGACCCAAGCTCCGCCGCTGCGGCGGGAGCCGGCGGAACGGGGCACCCTACGGCGCATGCCGTCTCTCGCAAGGCTTTTTTACGCCCGCGGACCCGCGGGTTCCGTCCCGGCCGCCGCCGCGCGGAATTGGGCTTCACCCCAGCGCCCCGCCCGCCCAGTTTCTGGCCACTTCGCATGGCCCCTTCCCTCAACGCCACCCCCAGCCGCCGGCTCCTTTGGGGCGTCCTTTCCGGCGCCGTCCTGATCGGTCTGGCCATCGCCTTCATCGATCGGCCCGCCGCCATCTGGGCCCATGAACACACGCGTGATGTGCCGGTCTTCGTCTGGTTCACCCATCTGGTCGACCCCATTCTGCCCGCCGCCGTCGTCATCCTGGCAATCGCGGCCTGGAACCGGCTCCGAGGTCGGCCGCCATCGCGCTGGCTCCGCGCGGCCGTGGCCTGCAGCCTCGCCGCCGTGATCGCCGTGGTCTTCAAGGACCAGTTGAAATACGCCTGCGGCCGCCTTTGGCCCGAGACCTGGACCCACAACAATCCGTCCTGGATCGGCAACGGCGCCTACGGTTTTTTCCCTTTTCACGGGGGTGAGGGTTGGCAGTCCTTTCCGTCGGGTCACATGACCCGAATCTCCGCGGTCATGGCGGTCCTGTGGCAACTGGTCCCGCGGTGGCGTTGGCTCTGGGGCAGTCTGGTGCTGCTGGTCGCCCTCGGGCTTTTTGGCGCCGATTTCCATTTTGTCGGCGACATGATCGCCGGCGTCTACCTCGGCACCGCCTGTGCCGTCGGCGTCGTTTGCTGGATGGAACCACGCCGGTAGATCGCCGAAAAATCCACCGCCGTGCAGCCCGGCATTTACTTTTTCCGGCCGGGTCCGTTACCTCGGGTTACGCACTTATGAACTTCGCCGACATCGCCGCCGCCATCCCTGCTTCCGCCGTCACCCAGATCGAAGGCCTCCCCTTCCCCAAGCTTGCCTCGGGCAAGGTGCGGGAGATCTTCGACCTCGGCGACGCGCTGCTCATCACCGCCACCGATCGGCTCTCGGCCTTCGACGTGATCCTGCCGGACGGCATCCCGGGCAAGGGCATCGTGCTCACCCAGATGAGCCTCTGGTGGTTCGCGCAGACGCGTGACCTCATCGCCAACCACCTGCTGCCCGACCAGGCGGGTTTGCTCGCCAAGAAATACGGGCTGGCCCGCGACCGCCAGCTCCGCAGCATGGTGGTCCGGAAGCTCAAGCCACTCACCATTGAATGCGTTGCCCGTGGCTACCTGATCGGCAGCGGTTGGAGCTCCTACCAGAAAACCGGCTCCGTCTGCGGCATCAAGCTGCCCGCCGGCCTGCGCCAGGCGGAACGGCTGGCCGAACCCATCTTCACGCCCACCACCAAGGCTCCGAAAGGCCAGCACGACGAGCCCATCAACGACGCACAGGGCGCCGCAACGGTCGGCGCCGCGCTTTACGACCAGGTGAAGAAGACCAGTCTCGCGCTCTACCGCTTCGGGCACGACCGCGCCGCGCGGGCCGGGATGATCCTGGCCGACACCAAGTTCGAATTTGGCACCGATGCGGACGGCCGCTTGTTCCTCATCGACGAGATCCTCACCCCCGACTCCTCCCGCTACTGGCCGAAGGACAGCTACGCGGTCAACCAATCACCGCCGAGCTACGACAAGCAATTCGTCCGCGACTATCTGCTCGGTCTGAAATGGGACCAGAAGCCGCCGGCGCCGCGCCTCCCGGCTGACGTCATCACGCGCACCCAGGAGAAATACCTGGCGGCACTGCAGAACCTGGTCGGATGAAGAAGAAAGGTGGGAAAGCGCGAAAGCGAAAAGGCGGGAAACGAACGGCCGGGAAGCGGTAAGCAATGAGCTTTAGGCGGTAAGCCCCGGGCCCCGCAGGCGGCCACCGCAGCCGCCCTTTCTTCTTCCTTCCGCCCTCGCGTGCCGCGGCGCGCTATCCGATCAAGGTCGCCCGGGGCTGGGGCGCGGGCGTCTGCCGCGCCGCCCGCAGCAATTCACGACGCAGCCAGTCCAGCGCGACCGCCACCGCCCGGTCTTTGACCGAGCCGCGCGCCCCGGGAAAATTGAGCTTCTTGGACCACACGCCGTTGGGCGAGTGCAGGCCCACATAGATCGTGCGCACCTGGTTGTCGGTCGCGTCATGGCTCGACCCGCTGTACCCGGTGACCGCCAGGCCGTAATCCGCCTCGAGGGTCTCGGCCACGCTGGTGGCCAGGGCCACGGCACACTCGTCGCTCACCGCGCCGTGCTGTTCGATCAGGCTGTCGGGCACGTTGAGGAGCTGGGTCTTGAGGTCGTTGCTGTAGCCCACGATGGCTCCGCGGAAAAATTTCGCGGCTCCGCAGGTATCGGCAAACGCGCGCGCCAGCCGGCCGCCGGTGCACGATTCCGTGGTGGCGAGCGTCTTTTCCTGGGCGCGCAGGAGATCCGCCACGACCTTGGCCGGTTCGTTGTGCCCATAGCACACGAAATCCTCGCCCAGCAGGGTCGCGCATTCGGCGGCCACCGCCTGCAGGGCCGGCCAGGCCAGGCGGCCGTCCGGCGAACTGAGCCGCACGTCCACCCGCCACTGGTGGGCGCAATAGGCGACGCTGAGTCCGGGCCCGGCGCGGTCGAAGATGGGTTGCAGCTTGGTTTCCAGCCCCGACTCACCGACCCCGGCCGTGCGCAGCTGCAGGTAGGCCTCGCCCTCGCCGACGAAGCCGAGGCGGGCCAGCCGCGGCAGCACCTGCTCGCTGAACATCGGCTGCAACTCGTTGGGCGGACCGGGCAACATCACCAACACCTTGCCGTCCTGCTCGACCCAGAGACCGGGCGCGGTGCCGTGGGCGTTGGGCAGCACTTCGCTGCGCTCAAACCGGTAGGCCTGTTTCAGATTGTTGGGGGTCATCTTGCGTCCGAGGCGCGCGAAGCGCTCGGCAACGGCCTGCTCGATGGCCGGATCGAAAACCAACTTCTGCCCCAACACCTCCGCCACGGCCTCCCGGGTGCGGTCGTCGCAGGTCGGACCGAGGCCGCCGGTGGTGAGAATCACGTCGGCGCGCCCCCAACTCGCACGCACTTCCTCCGCGATCGTCGCGGCGGCGTCGCTCACTGTCACGTTGCGCGCCAGTTGCACGCCGCGGCGGCCCAGTTCGTGGCCGATCCACGTCAGATGCCCGTTGGCGGTCAATCCCAGCAGCAATTCGTCACCGAGCGTAAGCAACTCGACGCGCCCAGACCGCCGCGGTCCAGCCGGACCGGGGGTGAGGGGCGGTACAGGCGTTTGGCTGACGGGCATAGATGCTTTGCAGAGCGGGAGCACGCTAGTGTATTTTGGTAAAAATGCCAGCATCCGCCGGAGATAAACCCGGGGGGCCACCACCCCCTCCCACGCTCAAGGAAAAGGTGCGCCGGCTGCCCGACGGGCCAGGGGTTTATCTGATGAAGGACCGGCTCGGCCGCATCCTCTATGTCGGCAAGGCCAAGAGCCTCAAACGGCGGGTGGCGACCTACTTTCAACCGTCGCGGTCCTTTATCGCCCAGCCGAAGATCCGGGCCCTGGTCGAGATGATCACGGATTTCGACATCATCGAGGTCCGGTCGGAGCCCGAGGCCCTGCTGCTCGAGGGCCGCCTGATCAAGCAGTACAAGCCCCGCTACAACACCGACTTCACCGACGACAAGCGCTTCCTGCTGGTGCGGGTGGACCTCGAAGCGGAACTCCCGCGATTCGTGCTCACCCGCCTGCGCAAGGACGACCGGTCGCGTTACTTCGGGCCCTTCGCCCACAGCAGCCTGCTGCGCCGGACGCTCGCCCAGATGCGCCGGCAATTCGGCATCCTGCTCGGGGATGCGCGCCCGGTGAAGACACCGGCGGGCACCTTCCGGCTGTACGAGGACGTCCGCGCTGAAATCTACGGTCACGCCAACGAGGTGGGCGCGGCGGAATACCGGCGCCGGGTCGACGCCGCCTGTGAATTCCTCGAGGGCAAAAGCCGCGAATGGTTGGAAACGCTGCGCACCGAAATGCAGGCGGCGGCGACCAAGCAGGAGTTCGAACGGGCGGCGGAATTGCGCGACATGGTCCAGGCGCTGGAGGAAACCCTCGCCAAGACGCGCCGTTTCGAGCGCGCGCCGCCGTTGCTGCGCACGGACGAGGTCGCCCTGCGCGTGCTGGCCGAGGCCCTGCAACTGCCCGCGGCGCCCGCGCACCTGGAGTGCTTCGACATCTCGCACATCTCCGGCACCTTCGTCGTCGCCTCGATGGTCCATTTCACCGCCGGCCGGCCCGACAAGGACCAGTACCGCCGGTTCCAGATCAAGAGCTTCGTCGGCAACGACGACTTCCGGGCCATGACCGAGGTGGTGGGGCGGCGCTACCGGCGGCTGGCCACGGAAAGGAAGCCCTTCCCCGACCTGGTGGTGATCGACGGCGGACGCGGGCAGGTGGCGGCGGCCCTCAAGGCGTTTCTCGCGCTCGATCTCAAACCGCCGCCGTTGGTCGGTCTGGCGAAGGAACACGAGACGATCGTCTTTCCCGACGCGCGGCCTCCCCTCAACCTGCCGCTCAACCACCCGGGCCTCCAGCTCCTGCAGCGGTTGCGCGACGAAGCCCATCGATTCGCCAACACCTACAACGCCGACCTCCGCTCCCGGAAGATCCGCGAGTCGGTGCTCGACGATTTTGCCGGCCTCGGCCCCGTGCGCCGGGTCGCGCTCCTGGAGCACTTCGGCTCCATCGATCGACTGCGCGCCGCCTCCGCCGCGGAGATCCGGGAGGTGCCCGGCTTCGGCCCCAAGCTGGCGGCCGAACTGCAACGGTTCCTGCGCGGCGACCGCCCCGACTCGCCGACCCGAGAGCCCCCCGCCGCCGATTCAGGACTCAAGCAGGAGGAGTGACGATCAAGGGCGGACATCAGCCCGGCCCTGCTTCGTTCCTCCTTCCACTTCAATCGGTTTCAGCCGCACCAGATGGTCGATGGCCCGGGGCGGCAGCAGCCAGCGGAGCAGCAGGAACAACTTCGCATGGGCCGGAGCGGCGTAGCGCGGCGCCGGCTTCCGCGCCGCCAAGGCCTTCTCCACCAGGCGGGCAATATCATCCGGCCGGCCCGCCCAAGCGCGTAGACGGCCGTAGTCGCGGCGCAGTCCCCCGACATAGGGCGCGTAGGGTCCGGCTTGCTCCATCACCGGCGCCGAGACCCGGTCCGCGGCCTCGACAAACTCGGTGAGAATGAAGCCGGGCCGGATCAACACGACGTCGATCCCGAACGGCCGGAGTTCGCCACGCAGACCATCGGTAATCGCCTCGAGCGCGTGCTTGGTGGAATCGTACACCGACGACCACGGCCGGGCGATCCGGCCCGCCACCGACCCGATATTGACGATGCGCCCGGCGCCCTGGGCCCGGAGCTGCGGCAGCACCAATTGCGTAAGAGCCACCAGCGAAAACAGGTTGGTCTCGAAGTTGCGCCGGAGGAGCTCGAGTGGGACCAGCTCCACCGGACCGCGCGTGCCATAACCGGCGTTGTTCACCAGCGCGTCGATCCGTCCATACTTTCCGATGGCCGCCTCCACGATCCGGCGGCGATCGGCGTCTCCGGTGATATCCGCCGGCACCGCCACCACCCGGGCCCCGGTCGGATCAAGTTGGCGCGCCAGTGCGGCCAATCGGTCCTCCCGCCGGGCGGTGAGCACCAATCGCGCGCCCCCACGGGCCAGGCGCCGGGCGGTGGCCTCGCCGATGCCCGCGGAGGCTCCGGTCACAATCACCACCTGCTCGCCCAGCGAACGCATGACTGCCGATCCTGTCGAAACTTCGCCCCGGGTCCAAATCAAAGCGCAGGCAGGTCCAGCCGTCCCCGTTGCTCACGCCGGACCACCCGGCGCGGACTTGCAGCGCCCTGCAATTCGCGTTCTAACACCCATGTCCATGCGTTGTAGTCTGCCCTTGATGGCCGCGTTTCTCGCTCTTTCGCCACTCCACGCCGACGTGACGTTGGCCCCGCTGTTCACCGATCATGCGGTGCTGCAGCAGCAAAAACCCGTGCCGGTCTGGGGCCAGGCCGCGCCCGGGGAACGGATCACGGTCACCTTCCGCGACCAAACCGTGCTCGCGACCGCGGACCGCCAGGGGCGGTGGATCGTCTACCTTGCCCCGCTGGAACCGGGGCCGCCCGGCGAATTGGTCGTCAGCGGGAAAAACACGATCAAACTTGAGGACGTGCTGGTCGGCGAGGTGTGGGTCTGCTCCGGCCAGTCGAACATGGAGTTCCGGGTGTGGGGTCCCCCGGGCGATACCTACCGCGTGGACCATGCGGACGAGGAGGTCGCCGCCGCGCATTATCCGCTGATCCGGCAATTCAAGGTCGAGCGCGCCACGGCCGCGCAGCCGGCCGACACCGCCCACGGATCCTGGGTGGTATGCAGTCCGGACACCGTCGGCCAGTTCACCGCCGTCGGCTACTTCTTCGCGCGCGACATCAGCACCCAGACCGGCCTGCCGGTCGGCATCATCAACAGCACCTGGGGCGGCACGCGGATCGAGTCGTGGCTCAGCGGGTATGCGCTCAAGAGCAACCCGGCCTTCGGCGTCGTGACCGAACGGTGGACGCAGGCGCTGGTTGACTGGCCCGCCAAGGTGAAGGCCTACGAGGCCGCGGTGGCGGCCCAGGAGAAGGCCGAGACCGCCGCCCGGGCGGCCGGTCCGGAAAAATCCGCCGCGTTTCTCAAGACCGAGGCCTGGATTCCGCCACCGCCCAGCCCGACCAGCCCGGACGCGCCCTGCAGCCTGTTCAACGGCATGATCAACCCGCTGCTCCCGGCGGCGATCCGCGGTGTCCTCTGGTACCAGGGCGAGTCGAACGTCGACCGGCCCGACGAATACCACGCCCTGTTTTCCGCCTTGATCACCGCCTGGCGGGCGCACTGGGGCGAGGGCGATTTTCCGTTCTACTGGGTGCAGTTGGCCAACTATGCGGGCGGTGACCCGGCGGGAACCAACTGGGCGCGGCTTCGCGAGGCCCAGGCCCAGACCCTCCGCCTGCCCGACACCGGCATGGCCGTGACGATCGACATCGGCGATCCCGACAACATCCATCCGCGCAACAAGCAGGAAGTCGGACGCCGGCTGGCCCTGATCGCCCGGCATCACATCTACGACATACCCGGCGACTGGACAGGGCCGGTCTTCAAAGCGGCGGTGCGCGAAGGCCCGGCCCTGCGGGTCTACTTTGACCACGCCGGCGGCGGATTGGTCGCGCGCGACCAGCCGCTGGCCAGCTTCCAGATCGCCGGCGCCGACCGTCATTTCTATCCGGCCGCGGCCCGGGTCGAGCGGGACACCGTTCTGGTCTCCGCACCCGAGGTGAAGGAGCCCGTGGCGGTCCGCTACGCGTGGACCAACGCACCCACCGCCAACCTCTATGACGGCGCCGGCCTGCCCGCGGCGCCATTCCGCAGCGACGACTGGTGACGCGCCGGCGCCTGGGCGGAGTCGGGCCAGGTCCCCCGCCGTCACAGACGGCGGTTTGGATTTCCCCGCGCCGGGTTTTCTCCATATTTTGACCACCGCCGGCGTGCGTGGCCTAAGAAACCGGGCCAACATCCGTAGTCCCTTCAACTGTGCGCCCCCGATATTCCCACATGAAAACCGCGGCCCTGTTTTTGCTTCCGGCTCTTCCATTTTCCGTCTGCCTGCGCGCGGCTCAGCTGGATTCGCGCATCACCGCCGCCACGGTGTACGGTGACCGGGCGGTCGTCACCCGCTCGGCCGCGGTCGATCTGACCGCCGGCGAGCAGACGCTGGCCTTCGAACGCCTGCCGGCGGCCCTGCTCGACCAGTCATTGCAGGTTTCCGCGCGGGGCACCGCGACCGCCACCATCCTCGATGTGAACGCCCGGACCGCCTACGTCGACTTTACCCCCAATGCGCGGGTGCAGGAGCTGGAGGAGCAAATCCGGGGTCTGCAGAAACAACAGCGGGTCCTCGACGATCGCGCCGGCATCCTCGACCAGGAGCGCGATTTCGTGAAACGCATGCTCCTGGCCTCGACGGGCACCGTCATTTATCCGCTTGGCGCCGAGGCTGCGCACGGCGGCGGCACGCCCGTCCGACCGACGCTCGACGAATGGCAGAAACTCTACACCTATTCCGAGGACACTTTCGGGAAGATCGCCGCCGAGCAGCAGGCGCTCGATACCCAGCGCGAGGACCTGAAGGCGAAGCAAACGGCGCTCGAACAGCAGCTCAACCAGCTCCGCGGAGCGGGCGGAAAGAGTTTCAAGACGGTGACCGTGCGGGTCGCGGTGACGGCGCCCGGCCGCCTCGAAGTTTCGCTGAAGTACGCGGTGCCGGGCGCGAGCTGGGCGCCCGCCTATGACGCCCGCCTGCGGACCGCGGAGCGCGCCGTCGAGCTGTCGTATTTCGGCATGGTGCGCAACGGCACCGGCGAGGATTGGCACGACATCGCGCTGACGCTCTCCACCGCCCGGCCGAGTCTCGGCGGCGGCGCGCCCGAACTGCGGCCGTGGATCGTGGATGTGGCGCGCCCGCGGCCCGTCGAGCTGCCGGTGATGGCCGGCATGCTGCGTCAAGAAAAGGCGGCCAAGGACGAGGCGACCCGCCTGCAGGCCTTCAACGCCGCGGCCGCCAGCGGCGCACCGGAAGGCTATGTACGGGATGCCGGCATTCTCTCCGCGGTCGTCGAGGCAGGCGCGACCAGTGCGACCTTCAAGGTGCCCGTGGCCGTCTCCCTGGCGGCGGACAACACCGTGCAGAAGGTGCCGATCGCCTCGACGGAACTGGCGGCGAACCTCCAATACCAGGCCACCCCGAAGGTCATGGAGACCGCCTTCCTCAGCGCCTACGCGACCAACACCACCGATTATCCCTTCCTCGCCGGCGCCATGAACACGTTTCTCGACGACACGTTCATCGCGGCGAGCCGGCTCAAGACGGTGATGCCGGGAGAGAAATTCGAGCTCCAGCTCGGCGCCGACGAAGGCATCGCCATCAAGCGCAAGCTCGTCAACCGCTTCACCGAGGATACCGGCCTCGTGAGCAAGGGCCACCGCGTCACCTACGAATACCTGATCACGCTGACGAACAACAAAAAGACCGCCGAGCGGGTCGTCTTCAAGGAGCCGCTGCCGGTGTCGCGCAACGAAAAGATCGTGGTCCGGCTGTTGACCCCCGCCGAAGGCGACGTGGGCACGAAGGAAAAACCCCGGGACGTCACCCGTGAAGAGGACGGCAAACTGGTGTGGCGCCTCGACCTCAAAGCCGGGGAGAAACGCGAGATCCCGCTCAAATTTTCGGTCGACTACCCCGCGGACCTGAACGTCGACGGGCTGGAGTGAGTTGGCGCGACTCCACGGATCCATCTGGGCGCAGCGAGACTGCTCCCTCCGATCGTCTCCTTGAATCGGCGGACTTTCTGCGTTCGTTGCCAAATGTCCGCGGAACCCCGCCCCCTGGCTCAACTGCGCGAAAAGGCCAAAAAATCGACGATCCCCGGGCTGCTGATTGCCGCATTTCTGCTTTTCGCCCTCGGCATCTTCTTTCCGTTTTTCACGGTCACCAAGCTGTGGGTCTTTCAGAACGCCGTGTCGGTGGTCGGCGGCCTCGGCACCCTCTTCCAGGAGCACGAGTTCTTCCTCTTCACGATCCTCACCGTGTTCACCATCATCTTCCCGGTGGTGAAACTCAGCCTGCTGGGCGTCATCTGGCTGGAGCGCGAACATGACCTGGCCAGGGTCCGCCGCCTGCACCACCGGGTGGAGAAGCTCGGCAAGTGGTCGATGCTCGACGTTTTTGTCGTGGCCATCCTGATCGTCACGCTGAAATCGGCGGCGATCGGGCAGATTCGCATCAGTATCGGGCTTTATCTGTTCACCTTTTCCGTCCTTTTCACCCAGTTTGCCACCGTGTGGATTGAGCGGAGCCTGCGGAAACCCTGAACGGCGACAACCTGCTCGCCGTCGCGCGCCGATCCCGCGGATATCCCGGTGGGGCGGGTGGAGTCGAAAAACCCCGCCCACCCGTCCGGAATACCGCCGGCCGTGGCGGCGTTACCGGTCTTCAGTACCGGAAATTCACGCCAACGGAGTAACCCATGCTCCGCACGTTGTCGCGGTCGACCGCCCCGAGCACCCCCAGGTGGTCGGTCAGCCAGTAGTTGGCCTTGAGCCCGTAATTCCACCGATGATCCGCCGCCAGCGCCCGCGCGTGGGTGTAGTCCACGTACGGAGTCAACGAGAGATCATGGGTGAGCTGGAATTCCGTGCCCGTGCCCAGGCGTCCCGCGAACGAGCTGTCGTGGTCGCCCAGCACCTTCGACCACATCCAACCGGCGCCGACCTCAACATACGGGCGGATCCAGCCAAACTGCGGGGCGAAGGCCACCGCGTTGGCGAGGGCCAGCTGACCGTAGTTGCGCGTGCCCGCGAACCGGTCGCTGCGCATGCCTTCATAGGTGAACTTTGCATCCAGACCCGCGTTCAGGGGCAGGTTGTAGGCAAACTGCAGCCCCTGATCGTTGACCGGGGTGTCGCGGATGTCGGTATAGGTGTAGGTCAACCCGGCGTAGGATTGCCCGAGCAGACCCTGCCCGACATCCGGGCTTTTCTCCGGCGGGCTCGCCGCGGCCTCCGTCGCATTGGCTCCCGTGGTCTGCGCCGCCGCGACGACCGCCGCGCCCAACGCCGCGGTGAGGAAAAGGATGTTTCTGATTTTGGCTTTCTGGTTCATGTGATTCGTGGATTGGGCCCGCGATGAGCCGCGGACCGCATTCATCTACCAGTCGTGCCCGCGGAAGTTCCGCGCCCGCCCGTCATCCGTGACTTTTCAAAAAAACCGCGGAACCGGGGAACCCGCGATTCGGCGATTTCGGCCGGGGCGGCGCGCCGCAAATCGCATGAGCGGCGATCGAGGTCCGGTTCCGCGGAATCGGCGAGGCGGTCGCGCGCGACCGAAAACCCGCGCCCGGTCTTCATCCTTGAATCCGGCTTCGCCGCCGCATTCGCTCGCCGGGTGATCACCACCATCGGGTTCGACGCGGACGACACGCTCTGGCACAACGAGTCGATCTTCGAGGCGACGCACGAAAAATACCGCGCCCTGCTCAGCTGCTGGCACGATGCCGCCACCATCGACCGCCAGCTCCTCGCCACCGAACTGCGCAATCTCGAGCTCTACGGCTACGGCATCAAGGCGCACGCGCTTTCGTGCATCGAGACGGCGATCGAGCTGAGCGGCGGCGACATCCGGGCCGCCGAGATCCGCGAGATCATCGCGTTTGCCAAGGCCATGCTGGACCATCCGGTCGAGTTGCTGGACGGTGCCGCTGCGACCGTCGCCCGCCTCGCCGCGTCGCACCGTCTGCTCCTGGTGACCAAGGGCGATCTCCGCGATCAGGAGCGCAAGCTGGCCCGGTCCGGCCTGGCGCCCCATTTTCAGCACACCGAGATTGTGGCGGAAAAGGACGCCGCCACCTACGCCCGCATTCTGCGCCGGCACGAGATTTCGCCGGCCGAGTTCCTGATGGTGGGCAACTCCCTTAAATCGGACGTCCTGCCCGCCCTCGATCTCGGCGCCTGGGCCGTGCTCGTGCCCTACCCGTTGCTCTGGTCGGCGGAGGCGGCCGCGGGGCCGCCGCCCGCCGCGGCCGGCCGGTTCTTCCAGTTGCAGAGTCTCAAGGAGCTGCCGGACTTGGTGGCCGGACTTTAGGCATTTCGCCACGCGATCCCGCGTCAGCGAGCGTCGCTCCCTCGCAGGGACCTGTCCGGAGCCCCGCCGGCCGTGGGGTCCGTGCCCGCGGCGCCGTTACTTTCCACCCGGGCCGCTTGCGAAACCGCGGGTCCCGGCTAACCGTGCGCGATGCGCACTTTCCTTGGTCTCGTGTTAACACTGGGCTTCCTTTCCGTGTTCACCGCCGCCCGGGGCGAGCCGCTGGCCGTCGGGGCGCAGGCGCCGGATGTCACCGGAACCACCGAGACCGGCACCCCGCTGAATTTCGGCGACGTCTACAAGAAGGGCTACACCCTGGTCTACTTCTTTCCCAAGGCGTTCACCTCGGGCTGCACGGCTGAGGGCTGCAGTCTGCGCGACGGATTTCAGGCGCTGAGCGACAAGGGCGTGACCGTCATCGGCGTCAGCGCCGACGACGTGGCAAAGCAGAAGGCCTTCAAGGAAAAGTACCACTTCCCGTTCACGCTGATCGCGGATCCGGATCACAAGGTCATCGACGCCTTTGGCGTGCCGACGATGACGGTGCCGATGATGGGCACGATGGCCCACCGGCAGTCCTTCCTCATCGACAAGCAGGGTAAGATCGTGTGGCGGGAGCTGAAGGCTTCGACCGCCCAACAGGCGGAGGACGTGTTGAAGGCGCTGAAAGATCTCAGCGCCTGAGCCGGGGCGCCGGCAGCGGACCGGCGCCGGGCGGTTCCGCGAAGGGGCTCGGCGGGCCGGGTTCGTGCCGTCCGCCAACTCACATCCTAACTCGCCGCCTTTTCCACGGCGGGCGGAGGCACCGGGCTGACGAGGACCTTGTCGACCCGATGGCGGTCCATGTCGACCACCTCGAAATTCCAGCCGCCCCAGGAGAAATGGTCGCCGGCGGACGGAATGCGTCCAAAATGCGTGACCACCAGGCCGCCGAGCGTTTGGTAGTCGGCCTCGGCCTCTTGCGGGAGCTCGTCAAGTCGGAGCACCTTTTTGACCTCGTTGATCGGGAGGGTGGCGTCGATCAGCCAGGAGCCGTCGTCGCGTTGTTTGGCCTCCGGTTGATCCCGCCGACCGTGCGCCGGCAGGTCGCCAACGATCGCCTCCAGTACATCGATCAGCGTGACCATCCCCTGGGTGCTGCCGAACTCGTCGGCCACCAAGGCGGTATGCCGGCCGGATTTCTTGAACGCCTCCAGCAACTGGATGCAATCCATCGTCTCCGGCACGACCAAAGGCGGGGTCAGCAGGTTCTTCAAACCGGTCGGCACGCCGATCGCGGCGTGCGCCCAGAGCGCCTTCACGGCCACCATGCCGAGCACCTGGTCCCGATTGTCCTGGTAGACAGGGAAATAGGAGTGGCCGCTGGCGACGATCTTCCGCCAATTGACCTCCTCCGGGTCATCGATGTTGATGAACACGATCTTGGGTCGGGGGGTCATGATCGCCGTCACCGGCAACTGGTCGAGGCGGAGCACCCCCTCAACCATCTCTTTTTCGGCCCGGTGGAAGACCCCGGCCTTCAGGCCCTGCTCGATCAGGATGTTGACCTCTTCGTCGGTGACCGGCGCCTCGCGGCGGCGGGATAGACCGAACGGCTTGAGCACGAGATCGGTGGCTGCCGTCAGCACGCTGATGATCGGCGACACCACGTGAGAAAGCGCCTGCAAGGGGCCGGCCACAAACCTGGCCACCCGTTCGGGATGGCTGAGCGCGATGCGCTTGGGAACCAACTCACCGATGATCACCGAAAAGAAGGTGATCAGCAGCACCACCCCGCCGAACGCGAGATAGTCGGACCACGGCGCCAACGAAGGATACCGGATCAACCACACCTCCAACCGCCCGGCCAGGGTCACGCCGCCAAACGCACCGGCAAAGATGCTGCACAGCGTGATGCCCACCTGAACCGTGGAAAGAAACCGGGTCGGGTCCGCCCCAAGCTCAAGTGCGGTTTGCGCACGTTCGTCTCCGTCGTCCGCCAGTTGGCGCAAGCGGGCCTTGCGCGCCGACACGACGGCCATCTCCGCCAAGGCAAATAGCCCGTTGGCCACCAACAGCAGACCCAAAATCAACAACTCCGTGGAGATTCCCGACATGGGAAAACTGAACATCTTAGGAGCTAGTGTCGGCGCGGCAACCATTTAGCTCGATGAAGGGATTCACGCCTTCACGTAAGCAACCTGCGCGTAAATACTTACATTGGTTGAGTTTTTCTTATGACAAATGGCTTGGGCGGCACCGCCGGGTCTGCCTGAGGCCTCGGGCCGGGTTGCCCGAACCGGTCAAATACCTCTCGCCGGGCGGCGTTCTGCACCTCAGTTGACGACATTGATCGGATTGCCGGCCAGAAACGCTGTCACGTTTGCCGCCGTGGCCGCCATCAAGCGGCGGCGGGCCGCCACGGTCGCCCACCCGATGTGTGGGGTCAGCGTGGTGTTTGGCGCCCAGTACAGAGGATTCTTCGGGGTAATTGGTTCGACCGCGACCACGTCGAGCGCAGCTCCCGCCAGGGTCCCCTGCCGGAGGGCCGTCGCCAGATCAGCCTCGTTGATCAGTTGTCCCCTCGCCGTGTTGATCAGGTAAGCCGTGGGTTTCATCCGCGCCAAAACGTCCCGGTTGACCATCCCGGTGTTCTCCGGAGTAAGGCTGCAGTGGAGGGACACGACATCCGCTTCGGCAAAAAGCTCGGCCACCTCCCGCCAGGCGAATTCATAGGCGGGCGGATTGGCGCGATGGCGGCTGCTGGCCAGCACCTTCATCTTGAACGCGACGGCCAGCTCACCCACCCGCCGGCCGATGCGCCCGAGGCCGACAACGCCCATGGTCAGGCCCGCCAGTTCGGTGAGCGGCGTGCGCCAAAAGCTGAATTCGCCCGCCTGCTGCCATTCGCCCTGCTTCACCAGTTCGCTGTGAAACCGCGTCGCCCGCAACCGGTCCAGCAACAACGCAAACACGTGCTCCGCCACCGCATCCGTCCCGTATTCGGGCACGTTCGCCACCGGTACGCCCCGGGCGCGCGCCGCCGCCACGTCGACGACATTGTAGCCGGTGGCCAGCACGCCGATGAATTTAAGCCGCGGGAGCTGCGCCAGGATCTCGGCCGGCAGCGGCGTCTTGTTGGTGAGCAGAATGTCCGCATCGCGCGCCCGTTCCACGACCAGTCCGGACGGCGTCCGGTCGTGGCAGACGAACTCGCCCAGTCGGGCGACATCATCCCAAGGATTGTCCCCCGGGTTGAGGGTCCGGCCGTCGAGAACCACGATCTTCATGAAACTGACCCTAGGAGAACACCTGTCGGCGACGCTGGCGAGCCTCGGTCCCACCCGGTCTTCAGTCTGGCTGCGAGCGCCCCGCCGTCGTCCGTGGCCTAATTCGCGCACGGTGGTCCGGTTGCATGCACACCCCAGCCGGTGTAGCCTGCGCTCGATGATGAACCCGCCCGCCTCGTCCCGGCGTTACCGCGGCTCGGCGCTACTGACCGACCTGTATGAGCTTACGATGGCCCACGGTTATTGGAAAACCGGCACGTACCGCAAAGAGGCGGTATTCCACCTCTTTTTCCGCAAGGCTCCGTTCCAGAGCGGCTACACGATCGCCGCCGGTTTGAGCGACGCCATCGCGTGGCTGAAGACGCTGCGGTTCGCCGGAGACGATCTGACCTATCTGGCTTCGCTGGCCGGCAACGACGGTTCTCCGCTTTTTGCCGCGGATTTTCTCGCGTATCTCGGCTCCCTGACGTTCAGCTGCGACGTCGACGCCGTGCCCGAGGGCACGGTGGTGTTTCCCAACGAGCCCTTGCTGCGCGTGCAGGGGCCGATCATCCAGGCCCAGATCGTCGAGACGGCCCTGCTGAACTTCATCAGCTTTCAGACCCTGGTCGCCACCAAGGCCGCGCGCATCTGCCTCGCGGCCCAGGCCGAGCCGGTCCTGGAGTTCGGCCTGCGCCGCGCCCACGGGGTGGACGGCGCGCTCGCCGCGACCCGGGCGGCGTACATCGGCGGCTGCGCCGCGACTTCCAACGTCCTTGCCGGGCGCCTGTTCGGCATCCCGGTCAAAGGCACCCACGCCCACAGTTGGGTTATGTCGTTTGCTGAGGAAATGGAGGCGTTCCACGCCTACGCCGAGGCGATGCCCAACAACTGCGTATTCCTGGTCGACACCTACGATACGCTCGAGGGCGTGGCCCGGGCGATCGAGGCCGGGCGGTACCTGCGCGGCCGGGGCCACGAACTAGCCGGCATCCGGTTGGACTCGGGCGACTTGGCGTACTTGAGCACGGAGGCGCGACGAATGCTGGACGAAGCCGGATTTCCCAAGGCGGTGATCGTCGCCAGCAACGATCTCGACGAGCACATCATCTCCAGCTTGAAGCAGCAGGGCGCCCGCATCGGCGTCTGGGGGGTCGGCACTAGACTTGTCACGGCGTTCGACCAACCGGCGCTGGGCGGAGTCTACAAACTGGCGGCCGTGCGGGAACCGTCCGGGCCGTGGCAGTTCAAGGTCAAGGTCTCGGAACAGGCCCTCAAGATCTCCAATCCCGGCATCCTGCAAATCCGCCGCTTCTCGCGCCACGATGAGTTCATCGGCGACATGATCTACAACCTGGCGGCACCGGACCCCGCCGCGCGGGTGATCATCGATCCAACGAACACGATGCGCCGCAAGACGATACCGCCCGACGCCGCCCGCGAGGATCTGCTCGTACCGGTGTTTCGCGGCGGAAAGGCCGTTTACGCCGAACCGACCCTGGCCGCCATCCGCACCCGGGCGCATGATCAACTCGGACACCTTCACGCGGGGTCGAAGCGCCTGCTTAATCCGCACGAATATCCGGTCGGTCTTGAACCCGGCCTGTTTGAACTGAAGACCGACCTCATCCAAAAGAGCCGGCCCGCCACGGCCCCGTAGCCAAATCGCCGAAGATCGGACCCCGCCGGTCCACCACCTTCTGTTCGGCTGGCGTCGGCATCCGGTTCGCTGGCCAACGTGCGTGGCGCCGGCATTTCCGGCCAATCGCGATCATGAACGCACTCATCCTTGTCGACATTCAAAACGATTTTCTGCCGGGCGGCGCCCTGGCCGTGCCACGGGGCGATGAAGTGATCGCGGTGGCCAATCGCGTGCAGGCGGCCTTTCCCCTGGTCGTCGCCACGCAGGACTGGCATCCCGCAAACCATGGAAGCTTCGCCGCCCGCCATCCCGGCCGGAAACCCGGCGACGTGATCCAACTTGGCGGGCGGCCCCAGGTCTTGTGGCCGACGCACTGCGTCCAGGGCACCCCGGGCGCCGCCTTCGCGCCGGGGCTGGACACCACGCGGATTGCGCGGGTCTTCCAAAAGGGCACCGACCCGGCGATCGACAGCTACAGCGGCTTCCTCGACAACGATCACCGCCGGGCCACCGGACTGGGCGACTATTTGCGCGAACGCGGCGTGACCAAAGTCACGATCATGGGTTTGGCGACGGATTATTGCGTCAGAGCAACGGCGCTCGACGCGCGGGCGATCGGAATCGATACCCGTCTCCTGATCGACGGGTGCCGAGGCGTGGATCTGCACCCTGGCGATGTCAATCGCGCCGTCGCGGACATGCGCGCCGCAGGGGTGACGGTCATGAATAGCGCCGAGTTGATCCAAGCCTGAGCCGACTCGGTCCAGCGTGGCGGGTATCGCGACACGAATCACGACACGGTGTCGCGATTCGTGTCGCGATTCTCCCTCCGACCCCACCCGCCCGTTCTTTACCTGGCGGCCGGCCTTTCGGCCCGCCCGGCGCGGCTCCCGCGGACACTTCCGGCACCTCGCTCAGGGTCCGACAACCTGGTACTTGGTGGCGCGCGCCTGACCGATGCGCCGGATCAGGCCCAGCTCGACAAAATGCGTCAGGTGCCGTTGGGCGGTGCGGGCGTTGATGCCCAGGTAGCGGGCGTACTCGTTCTGTGTCGTGTCGGCGCGTGTCGAAAGGAACGCCCAGCCATCCAGCTCCAGATTGGACAGCGCGCCCAGGGTCGTCCGCGACACCTGGTTGGTGGCGCCCTGCGCGCTGCGGTACAACGTCAGTACGAGATACGGGTCATCCCACGTGTATTTCGGGAGCGGCAGCCGGGCTTCGGCCGCACGATCGCGCATGGATTTCAGGCCCAACCCGCGCTCCTCGGCCAGCTCCATCTTTGCGAAGACATAATGCAGCAGCGGGTTGCGGCTCAGCATCGGGGCGCTGAACGCCTGCAGTTGCTCCAGGGTGATCGGCCGGACCGGACCGCCCGGACTCTTCACCACGATCGTGTCGGGGGTCACCGTCAGCTGGCATTTGGCGCCCTCGATGCCGTAATCCCGGTGCACGAGGGCGTTGACGATGCCCTCGCGCACAAGCTCGAACAGGGCCTCGTTGACCTCGCGCCGCCGCGCCTCGCTGCGATCGACCGGGTTGGGTAGTCGGTCGTGCAACCAGCGGAGCGCCTCCTCCGGGACGAACACCTGCGGCCCTTCGAAATCGCGCAGTTCCTCGGAACCGTCGGGGTAATGGATGGTTCCCAGCAGGCCGGCCTGTCGCAGCACGTCCCGCGGCGCCCGGCCGAACAGCAGCAAACCGAAGCCCGAGGGCACCAGCTCGTTCCCGTGCTCCCGGAGCAGCCCCTGCTGCAACAGCCGCCGCCGGAACGCCGCCGAGTCGATCGGGCCCGGGAGGTGCGCCACCTGGCGGTAGCCCTCGAGCGCGTCGCGCGACAGGTCCCGCCAGTCGGTGCGCCGGACCGGTCCTTCCAACGTCGACAACAGGCCCGGCTTCCGCTCACGCGCCGCGGCGCGGCGTTCGAGCGCCCGGGCGATGAATTCGCGGTTGGCGGCGCGGATGATCTCCTGCAGGTCGCGGTCAAACAGGTGGACCGTCACCCCGCGCTCCTGCAGGTACTGGAGCCCGCGGCGGTCGACGGCCGGATCCGGATCCTCCACGCCGACCCAGATCTCGGCGATGCGCGCGGCCACAATGCGTTCGGCGCAGCTCGGCTGCGGGTGTTCGCGGGCGCCGGGGGCGCACGGCTCGAGCGTGACGAACAAGGCCGCCCCATCGAGGCGCACCGCCCGATTCTTGCGCTCAAGGAGGGTGAACTCGGCATGGTCGCCGGCGCGCAGTTCGCCGCGGCTGGCGGTATCGACCGTGCCGTCGGGCCGGACGAGCACCGCCCCCACCAACGGGCCGGCCGGGCGGCCCTCGCGGGCGGAGGCGCGCATGACCGCGACGGCCTGCTCCATCATCGCCCGCGGATCGAAATCAGGTTTGCCCGGCATGAGAGAAGATTCAGGCGGGACACCGCGCGCGCGTCCGGCCGGAACCAGCCAAGAAGAAAGCCGGCGGCCGGGCCAGCTTCTTTCGTCAGCCGGCCAGGCGGCAAACGCGCCCACCCAGCCCGGAACGCCGACCGGCCCCCTCTTTTCGGTTCGCGCGGCGTTTCGCTGCACCAAGGCCCCGCCCGCCGGCCATGCCTGGGGCCGTCAACCTCGTCCGCTACTTCTCTTTGCGCACGCCTTTGAAGGGCCGGCGATCCGATTTCTGATCCATGAATCGGCCCGTCTCGGCGTCTCTTTTTACCCACCGGTCATTGCGGGGATTGAACGCCTGCGAGCGGTCTTTGACGGCACCTTTGCGCGCATCGTCGCCCTTGGGGGGATTTGTAGCCATAACGAAGAGGTGGTTGGTATCTGCCTTGATCGATTTTCCCGGCACCCGTGCGCCAGGCGCCGGGTTGCGACAGCCGCCAGCCATCACTGAGGCGGCATGGCGGCTCTTTCTCATGCCCCTTTACCCAAAAGGGCCTTCAGCCTGCGGCTGGGGGCACCGCCGCCTTCTTCCTGCTCAAGCCGCTGCTGCGTTCGCTATCGCGCACATATCCCATCCGCAT
>JBJKRD010000180.1:0-8912 GCA_046704925.1 Opitutaceae bacterium
TCTCCTGTGTGACCACGGAGCGCGCCATCGTGGCGCCGCCCCAGATCGCCGGCGCCCACTACGTCGGCTCGAAACAATGCGCCGAGTGTCACGATGACATCGCCAGCCATTTCGCCGGCGCCACCCACGCCCGGCTGGCGGTTGGCGGCGCCGAAGCCAAGGACACCGGGTGCGAGTCCTGCCACGGTCCCGGCAGCCTGCACGTGAAGGCCGGCGGCGGCCCGGGCACGATCATCAATCCGAAGAAATCGCCCGAAACCTGCTTCCAGTGCCATCTCGACAAGCGCGCCCAGTTCAGCCTGCCCAACAGCCATCCCGTGCTGGCCGGCCAGATGAGCTGCGGCGACTGTCACGACCCGCACCAGGGCGACGCCGTGCTGGGACGCGGCGCCTCGCTCGAGGCCCAGAACGCGACCTGCACCCGCTGCCACACCGTGCAGAAGGGCCCCTTCGTCTTTGAGCACAATGCCATGCGCGAAGGCTGCACCGCCTGCCACAATCCGCACGGCACGATCAACCAGAAAATGCTGGTGGCCCGCGACGCCAACCTCTGCCTGCGCTGCCACCTCGAGGCGCCTGACCCCGGTTCCTCCGGACAGATCAACGCCAATGCCATCCGCCACACGGCGGAGAATCACAACGCGCGGCTGATGCAGGGCACCTGCTGGAGCGCCGGCTGCCACGAGGCCATCCACGGCTCCAACGCCAACTACCACTTCCGCTACTAACCTCCCGACCTCGCCCGCCATGAACGCCCCCGTTCTTCCCTTCCTTCGTTGGACCCGGCAGGTCGCACCCGCCTGCCTGCTGCTGGCCGCGCTTCCGCTGCGCGCGGACAACGCCGCCAGCCAGATCGACGCCTTCCCCACCTTCCAAAGCTACATCAAGATCAGCGGGCAGGTCCCGTCGATCAACGGCGACGCGGCCGCCTTCCAGGCGCGCACCCGCCAGCCGGAAAACGGTGGCGTGGGCATCGAGGACTTCTACTACGCCCGCGACCTGTCCAAGGACGCCAGCCTGCAGGCCGACGGCCACGCCATGGCCGGCTCCGAGGACTAACTCGGCGAGCTCAAGCTGACCAAGAACGACGTCGGATCGTTTGCGGCGGGCTACAAGCGCTTCCGCACGTTTTATGACGGCGTCGGCGGCTTCTTCCCGCTGAGCCGGCAGTGGGCGCCGCTCACGCCCGAGGCGTTGCACACCGACCGGAGCAAGTTCTGGCTCGAGGGCAGCCTCACGCTGCCCAACCTGCCGGTGCTGACCCTCCGCTACACCAACGAAATCCGGGACGGGCAGAAGGACTCCACCATCTGGGGCGACTCCGACTTCACCGGCCTGCCCAACAATACGCCGCCGCTTTCCCAGGTGCGCAAGCTCGTGCCGGGCTATATCAACCTCGACGAACACCACCAGGCGCTCGAGCTCTCGCTGCGACACACGATCGGCGCCACGACCCTGCAACTGACGGTGCTGGGTGACAAGACCGACAACCTCGATTCGCGTTACGTGGCCCGGTTCCCCGGCGAGGCGCGCCCCTACCCGACTCCGTCGTCCACCGTTTTGCAGCCGCCGGACAAGATGAACAACCAGGTGCTGCAGCAGCAGGCGGATGGCGAGATCACCAAGACGACCGGCGTGGTGGGCACCGTCGACACCGTCCTCTCGAAGGTCGTCACCCTGCGCGTCGGCGGGAAATTCGAGCTGGTCCACGCCGATTTCACCGGCGACCGCACGCTTGTCACCAGCACGCCGACCGCGGCGGGCGTGGTGCCCGTGGCCACCGCCAACGTCCAGGGCCTCTTCGGCGGTTCGCGGGTCAAAGTCTACACCGGCAACCTCGGCCTGGACCTCAAACCGGCCCCCGACCTGTTCGTGAACGTGGCGGTCCGGGCGGAGCAGGAATACATCCGGGGCAACAGCGGCTACAACGTCCTCTCGGCCTCGGGCAGTCCGGCGGTGAACGTCGCCACCACCCCGCGGGTGGACTGGTCGCGGGTGCAACAGCATTCGGCGACACCGGCGCTCGAGTTGCGCTACACCGGCATCAAGAACGTCTCGCTCTACTTCAACGGCAGCCTGCGGAACCTGGACGGCACCGAACGGGACACCTCCAGCTACAATCCGCTGACGGCAGCCGCCGGCACGCTCGCCAACAACAACGTGTCGGAAGACCACGGCGATTACCAGTTGGGCGCCAACTGGCGCCAGTCGCAGTGGCTGACGCTGCGGGGCGAGCTCTTCCGGAAGCAGCACAAGGACGAGTCGGCCGGCTACGGCGTCAACCTGGGCGACTACTACCTGCTCGACTCCCAGTTCACCGGCGTGAAGTTCACGGCGGTGGCGAAGCCCAGCGCCCTGGTTTCCGCCACCACCCGGTACCTCTACCAAAAAGGCACCATGCAGGTCACCGGCTTCCTCCCCACCTATCCGGCGTACGACTCCGGCAAGGCCACCTATTACAGCTTGGGGGAGAGCATCGACATCGTGCCCAACCAGCAGTGTTACGTGCAGCTCAATGCCAACGTGGTCTTCAACACGATCAACACGATCTACCCCCGGGCCGGCGTCACGCCCGCGTCAGGCAGCAACCAGGCGTATGACACCAACCGGGTGCTGCAGAACTCCAACAACAACTACTTCACCGGGAGCGTCCTGTTCGGCTGCGTCATGGACAAGAACACGGATCTGCAACTCCAGGGCACCTATTACGAGGCCCGGAACGGGGACGCGGCGCTGGCAGCCCTGACGATGCCGTACGGCGTCTCCACCCGGGATTACTCCCTGACCGTCGGGGTCAAGCACCGGGTCAGCGACAAACTCGTGGTCAACGCCAAGATTGGCTACGTGCACAGCTTGAATGACACGACGGGCGGATTCACGAACTTCCACGGACCGCTCGCCTACCTCTCGATCGAGCACGCGCTCTGATTCAAACCCGACCATCGTCATCCGTCATGAAAAAAACCCTCGCTCTCTCCCTCGTCGGCGCGGCTCTGGTGGCCGGCGCCACCGTCGTCCACGCCGCCACCGCGGCGGAAAACTGGGACAATAGCTGCGCCAAGTGCCACGGAGCCGACGGTTCCGGCAACACCCGCATCGGCAAGAAACTCCAGGCGAAAGATTATACCGACGCCAACGTCCAGGCGAAGCTCACCGATGAGGAGATGTTCAACGCCATCAAGGACGGCGTCACCAAGGACGGCAAGGAGCGGATGAAAGCCTTCAAGGATGAACTGCCGGACGCCGAGATCCACGATCTCGTCGCCTACATCCGCCAGATGAAGAAGTGACCTCGCAGGTCACCCTTTCCGCAACCGAGACCTGACATCCTGTCTTTGCCTGTGGCCCGGCCGGCTGACCGGCCGGGCTTTTCTTTGGACCGCTCCTTCCTTCGCTTCGTCGCGCATCCAAAGCCGACGACCCGCCAAGGTCGCCACGAGACGGGCGGGAGCTCCCCGCCCGTCATGCCTGGTGACCGGCCCGCGCCCATCAATGGCGGGCGGGTCGGCATCGCGGCGAAGGTCGCCCCGGAAGCCGATTTTCCTCGTCGCGGCGGCAGTCGGCGCACTCCGCCCGGTGGACCGCGACAACCCTTTTCACTCGGAAATCACCGTGTCCCGCCATTAGTCCCGTGTGTATTTGGTATAAGGTCTGTTTAACCATTGACTACCAGATCATAACACAAGCTTTGCGGAGCCTTGGTCAAGATATGCGGAGTCGAATCCCAAGTCGGGCAGTACACTGGCCCAGACCCCTAAATGTTAAATCCTGCAAACCAACCCTGTTCTATCGCTCTCCGGCCGGTCCCCGGAGCGTCATAGCCGCTTTTTCCCATGCATGCTCCAAGCAAAACCACCATCCGCAACTGGCTGCTCGTTGCGGGGCTTTCGGCCTGGGGAGTCCTGGTCGTTTCTTGCGTGACGACCCAGCGCGCCATGGTGGCGCCGCCGCACATCGCCGGCGCCAGTTACTTCGGGTCCAAGCAATGCGCGGAATGTCACACCGACATCACCAGCCATTTCACTGACGCGACCCACGCCAAGATCATCGCCCCGGGCACCAACGCCAAGGAGATGGGGTGTGAGTCATGCCACGGCCCCGGCAGCCTGCACGTCAAGGCGGGCGGCGGACCCGGTACCATCATCAATCCCGGCAAGTCGCCGCAAGTCTGCTTCCAGTGCCATCTCGACAAACGCGCCGAGTTCAGCCTGCCGTACAGCCATCCGGTGCTGGCCGGGCACATGAGCTGCGTGGACTGCCACAACCCGCACCGCGGCGACGCCGTCCCGACCGGCGGGACGCAGCTCTCGGTCAACAACGAGACCTGCTTCAAGTGCCACGCCCAGCAGGCCGGGCCGTTCGTGTTTGAGCACGAGGCGCTGCGCCAGGGCTGTACCGTCTGCCACCTGCCCCACGGATCCGTCAACCCCAAGATGCTGAAGACGCGCAACCAGAATCTCTGTCTGCAGTGCCACTTCCAGCAACAGACGGCCACCGGCGTGATCCTCATCGGCAACCGCGACCACTCGTCCTTCCTCTCCCGCGGCACCTGCTGGAGCGCCGGCTGCCACGAGGCGGTCCACGGCTCCAACGTCAGCACCTCGCTCCGCTTCTAACCGCCCACCCTCCTGAACACCATGAAAAGGCCGATCCGATTTATTCATCCCGTACCCTCGGCCGCGCTGGGCGCGGCCTCGGCTCTCGTCCTGGCTGCCCTCACCGGCATCAACCTGCCTGCCGCGGACAGCAGCACCGACACCGGCAACTATCTCAACCTGTCGGCCGGGGGCGCCGACGTCACCGGCAACCCGGCCGCGTTTCAGAAACGCTACGATCTCAACCGCCACGGCTTCGGCGGCATTGACGGCTTCTACTACGAGAAGGACATCAACCGGAACACGACGCTGACCGCCAAGGGCCACGCCCTGTTCGGCAACCAGGACTTCCTGCTCGACCTGAACCTCACCCGCGACGGCTTTGGCTATGTCGACCTCGGCTACAAGGCCTACCGCACCTGGTTCAACGGCGCCGGCGGCTTTTTCTCGCCGTCGAACCTGTTCCTGCCCGCCCCGGTCGACGAGCCGTACATCGACCGCACCGACCTCTGGCTGGAGCTGGGGCTCACGCCGGAGTCCGGCCCGCAATTCAAGTTCCGTTACGACTATACGACCCGCAAGGGTTTGAAGGATTCGACGAGCTGGGGTGACACGAGCCTGACCGCGGGTCTCGGCACCCGCAACGTCGTGCCCACCTTCTGGGTCATCGACGAACATCGCAACATTCTCGACGCCTCCCTGTGGCAGGACAGCGAAAAAACCAGTTGGAATCTCAACGCCCATTACGAGGCCGATCAGCTGAACAATGCGCTGGAGATTCACCGGCAGCCGGGGGCGAGTGCCGACCGCTACCTGACGCAGGACGACAACGCCAAACCCGACATCTTCACCACCCACGGTTCAGTCGAAAACCGGCTCAACGACAAGCTGATGCTCACGGCTGGCGCCGCGTACTTCTCCATCGACACCACCTTCACCGGCAGCCGCATCTACGGGCCGGATTACGATCCGGTCTACGATCCGATCTACGCCCACCGCCAGTCGCACGACGAGGGTTTCGTGAACCTCACCGGCAAGGCCCAGATGACGCAATCGATGGCCAACCTGAGCGTGATGTACTGTCCGACGCCCGCCTGGACGATCGTGCCCTCGCTCCTGGCCGAAAAGGTTTCCTGGGACGCAAACTCCGGTTTCGGCGAGACCAACGTCGCCAGCGCGAGCAGCGCGGCGGCCACGGATCTCCAGGATGCGCAAAGCAACCAAAACCTCCGCGATCTTACCGGCAGCATCGAGGCCCGTTACACCGGCATCAAGAATTTCGTGTTCAATGCCAAGGGCGAAGTGCTCGGGAGCTACGGCACGCTTACGCAGGATCTGTATGAAGCGGTGACCGGAGACGACACCGACTTCCGCACCACTGATTACCGGCGGAACGAGCAAAAAGTGTCGCTCACGGGCAACTGGTATCCGTCGCCCACGGTCAACTGGACCGTCCAATACTACTACAAGGCCAACCAGAACGGCTACGTGACGCCGCGCGATGCCGTGGCCCTGGGTTCCGGTTATCCCGGCCTGATCGCCCACGAGGATTTCACGACCAACGACGCCAACGTCCGGTTGAGCTGGCACGCGCTGCCGCAACTGCGGCTGGTCACCCGTTACGATTACCAGGATTCGTCCATCCACACGCAGCAGATCGGCCTGGCGTTCATCGAGAGCAGCGACATGAAGACCCAGATCTTCAGAGAGACCGCCACTTGGAATCCGCTTCTGCGCTGGATCATCCAGCAGAACGGAAGCGTGGTGCGCGACAAGCTGACGACCCCCGCCTCCCAGCTCATCGGTGCCGCCGGCGGCCTGGTGCTCGACAGCGACAACAACTACGTCAACGGCTCGGTGAGCACGGGCTATGCGATCGACGATCAGAGCGACGTCTCCGCCACCTACTCGTTCTACCATGCGACGAACTTTGTCGACAATTCCCTGAAATCGACCGCGTTCGGCCAGGGCGGCGACGAGAATTATGTTTCGGTCACCTGGTCGCGCCGGTTCACCCCGCGATTCAAGCTCGCCATCACCTACGCTTACGCCGATAGTCGCGACGACACGTCCGGCGGAAACAACAACTACCACGCGAACCTCTTCTATACGAAGATGTCCTATCGCTTCTAGGCTCCGCGTCTCACAACCCAGTCTCAGGTCTTCAACGTATCGCCATGAAAATCAGTAAATTACTCACCCTACTCGCCGTGCTCCTTCCGCTTACCATTGGCACGGTCTTCGCGGCCTCCGCGAGCGAAAATTGGGACAACAACTGCGCCAAATGCCACGGGGCCGACGGTTCCGGCAACACCCGCATCGGCAAGAAGCTCCAGGTAAAGGATTATACGGACGCCAACGTCCAGGCGCAGCTCAAGGATGACGAGATGTTCAATTCCATCAAGGACGGCGTCACCAAGGACGGCAAGGAGCGGATGAAAGCCTTCAAGGATGACCTGTCAGACGCCGAGATCCATGATCTCGTCGCGTATATCCGCCAGATGAAGAAATGACGCCGCGGGTCACCCGTTTCCGCCACCGCGACCTGTCACCCTGTCTTTAAACGAGGCCCGGCCGGCTGCCCGGCCGGGCTTTTTTTGGCCCGTTTTTTCATCGCCTCGCCGCGAATCCAAATTTGACTTCCCGCCATGCCGGACGAACCCGCCGACATCCCCTCCCGCCTGCCGATCCCGTCGCACTTCAAGAACTGGCTGAGTCTGGCTGGCGCCGTCACCGCCCTGGGGGCGCTGTTCGCCTTTGTCTTCCTCGTCGCCATCGACACCTTCACGCGCGAGGGCAATCCCTATCTCGGGATCCTGACCTACATCGTGGCGCCGGCCTTTCTGATTCTCGGGCTGGCGTTCATCTTTGTCGGCTGGTGGTTTCAGCGCCGCCAGGCGGCCCGGCACCCCGGCGCGGAGCCGATGGCGCTCGCCATCGACCTCTCGCAGCCCCGCCACCGGCGCTACCTCGTGCTGTTCGGATCGGGCGCGATCGTCTTCCTGCTGATGACCGCCTTTGGCAGTTACCAGACCTACAACTTCACCGAATCGGTGCAATTTTGCGGTGAAACCTGTCACACGGTGATGAAGCCCGAGTTCACGGCCTACCAGCGCTCGCCCCATGCCCGCGTGGCGTGCGCGGAGTGCCACATCGGGGCCGGCGCCTCGTGGTACGTGAAATCCAAGATCAGCGGCGTCTACCAGGTTTACGCCACGATTCTCCACAAATACGACCGGCCGATCCCGACGCCGATCAAAGACCTGCGCCCGGCGCAGGACACCTGCGAGCGATGCCACTGGCCCGAGGCGTTCACCGGCAACCTCGACCGGACCTTTGTGCATTTCCTCTCCGACAAGAACAATACCCGCTACACCGTGCGCCTTTCGATCCGGGTCGGCGGAGGCCAGCCGGGCATGGGCTTCTTCGGCGGCATTCACTGGCACATGAACGTCGCCAATCGGGTGGAATATTACGCCACCGACGCGCAACGACAAAAGATTCCCTGGATTCGCATGACGTCGCTGACCACCGGCGAAGTGCGGGTGTACCGGACGCCGGATTTCAAGAGTGACCCGCCGCCGGACAAAATCCGGGTGATGGACTGCATGGACTGTCACAACCGTCCGGCCCACGCCTTCAAGACCGCCAACCAGGCCGTGGAAACCGACATGGCCCTGGGCAAGATCAGCACGACGCTTCCCTACATCAAGCGGGTTGCGGTCGCGGCGCTGACCAAGAAATACACCGACGACAGCCAGGCGATGGAGGGCATCGCCACCACCCTCCGGGAAAAATACCACGAGGGGGAGGCCCTGTCGCCGACGATCGCCGCGGTGCAACGCATCTACCGGGAGAACTTCTTCCCGCGGATGAAGGCCGACTGGCGCGCCTACCCGAACAACATCGGGCACAAGGACTGGCTCGGCTGCTTCCGGTGCCACGACAACAAGCATCGCACGGCCGACGGCCAGGAAACGGTGCGCTCGAGCGACTGCAACGCCTGTCACACCATTCTCGCCCAGGGGAGTGCCGCCGATCTCGTCAAACTGGCGCCCGAGGGCCTCAAGTTCAATCACCCCGGCGGCGATTACGATTCCGATCTGACCTGCAGCGACTGCCACAACGGCGCCAACCAGTAACCGCCGGCCGTCATGCCCCACCCCCGGTCGGGGGTGCGGGCGCCGCGGTGACGTAGCGGCCGAGCCACGGTCCGTGCGCTGCTCCCCGGCCAAACGCGCACGAGCCTTCGCCGGGCTACGACCGGCAGGCGCGTTCGGCTGCGCCAGGCCCGCCCCGTCGCCGAAGCCGCAAGCC
>JBJKRD010000181.1:0-3102 GCA_046704925.1 Opitutaceae bacterium
GCGCAGAAGCGCGGACATGGCAGGGTCATCTCGTTCGAGGCGGAAGGATTCAACGGCGAGACGTTCGTCGACCACGGCGCAAAGTCGCCCGACGAAGCCTACGACCGGAGTTGGGCGGAAACGATGATGCGGCGGGCGATCAACGCGTTGCAGGGCGAGTATGCCGCTCGCGGCCGGGGCCCATTGTTCGAGATTCTGAAGCCGGCGCTCACGGGCGACGATGCGGCTGCCCGGGACACCTGGGGGCGGGAGCTGGGCATGACGCCCGGCGCCGTGGCGGTGGCCGTGCATCGCCTGCGCCTGCGATTGCGCGAGCTCGTGCACCGGGAGGTGGCCCAAACGGTGAAAGACCCCGCCGACATCGAAGGTGAGATGCGGCACCTCAGGGCCATCCTGTCGGCTTAAAGGGGGGAATCTTCGGCGGTGGTCTTTTGTTGTTTGGCGAAAATGAGCGGAAACCCAGCCAGTGAAAATCCGCGATGCCCGCGGTGCGGCGCCCACCTGACTCCCGAAGGCGTCTGCTGGCGCTGCGCGGGGTGGATCGGGTTTGGCCCGGAGCCGGAGGTGCCCTCGGATTTCCCGCCTTCGCTCGGCCAGACCCGCCGTTTCGGGGACTATGAATTGCGGGCGGAGATTGCTCGCGGCGGGATGGGGGTGGTCTATCGGGCCCGCCAGTTGAGTTTGAATCGCGAGGTTGCAGTCAAGCTCATGCTCCACGGAGCGCTGGCTTCGGCCGAGGATGTGGAGCGCTTCCGTGCCGAAGCCAGGGCGGCCGCCGCGCTGAACCACCCCGGGATCATCGCGATCCACGAGGTGGGCGAGTGCGACGGCCAGCATTATTTTTCGATGGACCTGGTACCCGGGCAAAACCTCGGCGAGATGACCCGCTCGGGCCCCCTGCCGGCCCGCCGGGCCGCGACCTTGATCGCGGAGGTGGCGCGGGCGGTGGAGTACGCCCACCGCATGGGGGTCGTGCATCGCGATATCAAACCGACCAACGTGATCGTTGATCCCGAGGGTCGAACCCATGTCACGGACTTCGGCCTGGCGCGCCGGGTGCATTTCGACGCGACAATCACCCAGCCGGGCCAGGTCTTGGGCACGCCCGGATTCATGGCGCCCGAGCTGGCCGCGGGAACCGGCCACTCGGCGGGCCCGGGGGTCGACATCTACGCCCTCGGAGCTTTGCTCTATCATTTGGTGACGGCGCGCCCGCCGTTCGTGGGGCCGAGTCTGGCTGACGTCCTGCGCCAGGTCGCGGTCGCCGATCCGGTCGCCCCGCGTCTCCTGAATCCGCAAGTCCCGCGCGATCTGGAGACGATCAGCCTCAAGTGCCTCGCGAAGGAACCGGGCGCGCGCTACCTGACGGCCGCCGAATTCGCGGACGACCTGGAGCGCTTCCTGGGCGATGCGCCGATCCGGGCCCGGCCGGTGGGCTGGGCGGGCCGGGCCCGGCGCTGGGCCCGGCGCAATCAGGCGGTCGCGGTTCTGGCCACGGCCGTCGCGGTGCTGTTGGCCGCGGCGGCGATCGGCTCGACCTACATGGCGGCGCATGTGGAGCGGGCGCGCCGGCAGGAAGCGGCCCTGCGTCAGGAATCCGAGCTCCGCCTGCGCCAGGGCGAAAGACTGATCGAGTTCATGGTGGGAGACCTCGTGGACCGCCTCCAGCCGGTCGGTCGGCTCGATCTGCTCGACAGCACGATCGACGAGGTGAACCGGTTCTTCTCGGCGGTGGTTCGGGAGCGAATGTCCCCTGAGGAAGAGCGCATTCGCGCGAAAACCTTGAGAGAGTCCGGCAACATTCGCTTTTCGCAGGGGCGGGTCGCGGAGGCGCTGGCCGATTACCGGCAGTCGATCGCCGCGTACCGAAGCCTCCTCGTCCGCTTTCCGGACAACCGCCAGTGGCAGTTTGAACTGGCGATGGTGCTCAATAATCTCGCCGTGGCCCAAGGCCGGCAGAACAAGTTCACCCAATGCATCCCGATCATTGAGGAAAGCCTCCGGATATTCCAGCTCCTCGTGGGCCAGGAGCCGAGGAATGCCCTCTGGTTGACCTGGCTGGGGGGCATCGCGCACAATTTCGCGCTGGGCTATGTCATTTTCGGCAACGACGGCGACGCCGCCCGGATCGAGGAACTGCTGCGCATCGCCGAAGACGCGGAGCGACGGGCGATCGCCCTTGACCCGGCGGCGGCGAAACCGAAGGAACACCTGGCCCTGGTCCTCGGGACGCGCGGCGAATTCTTGAAGCAAGCGGGGAAGACCGACGAGGCGATGTACGCGTACCAGGAGAAACTGAATCTCCTTGGTGACCTCGCGGCAAAGGAGCCGAAAAACCAAAGCTATCGATACGCGTACGCGATGGCCCTCAGTCCGCCGGCCCGCGTCAATATCGAACGGGGCCGTTTTCGCGAAGCCCGGGAGACGCTTGGGCGGGTCGCATCGATTATCGACCAAATGATCGCCGAGGATCCCGTCAATCGCGACTGGCAGGTTTATCGGATCAATGTGCTGGTCAATCTCGGGATCGCCTTTCGCGGCGAGGGCAATGCCGGCGAAGCGCTGGCGAATTTTCAGAAGGTCTGGGAACTCTCCGCCGCTCAACCCCCGATGCCCCCGGTCGGCCCGCGCTGGGGATGGGCCGCGGATTGCCGGTATGCGATGGAAAGCGCGGTGGCGATCCTGACGGAACTGGCGGACCAAGACCGCAGGGCGGGCCGGATCGAGATGGCGGCGGCCGAAGAGAAGGCCGCCGCGGACTGGCAGGCGCGGGCAAACACCCTGCCGGCAATCGCCGAACATCCCGAAACTGGCCGTCCGGAAACGCTGCACAGCCGGACCTTTTGAGGGAAGGGTTGCGCCGACGATCCGGGTCTGAGGCGAACTCATGCAGTATGGACACCACCATCATTGACCAGATGGAAACCATGCCGTGTAGGGCTGGCGCTCGTCGCCATGCCGTGGGTGTCTGTCGAGATTCGGCGCCGGCAAGCGGCGGCCCACCATCCGGAAAACCGACCTGTAGGGCCGGACCTTGTATCCGGGCCGAACGATTGTTCGGCCTCCGCGGCCGGCCGACAAGCGGCAGCCCTACAATCAAGG
>JBJKRD010000182.1:0-16924 GCA_046704925.1 Opitutaceae bacterium
ATGCATTTCGGGCGCGTCCTGCCCGGCGACTGGGATCTGCGCATCAAGCAGGCGAAGGCGATGGGGCTGAACACCCTCAGCTTCTACCTGTTCTGGAACCTCTGCGAGCCGCAGGAGGGCAGCTTCACCTTCTCCGGGCCGACCGACGTGCGGCGCATGCTGGAGCTCTGCGAGAAGAACGGCATGTGGGCGATCCTGCGCCCCGGCCCGTATTGTTGCGCCGAGACGGAATACGGCGGCATTGCCGCCTGGACGCTGCGGTATCCGCAGGTGCCGGTGCGCACCAACGACCCGAAGTACGTCGAGTGGAGCCGCGCGTACATCGACCAGGTGGCCCGGCAGGTGCGCGACCTGCAGGTGACCCACGGCGGCCCCTTGCTCATGGTCCAGATGGAAAACGAGTACGGCATGGTGTCATGGGGCAACCACGGCAACATCGACTACCTGCGCTCGCTGGAGCACATCTTCCGCGCCGCGGGCTTCGACGTGCCGCTGTTCACCTGCGACCCGTTCCTCGCGCCGGAGGGGACCCCCGCCTCGCGTCTGCCGGGGGTGTTGCGCGCGCGCAACGGCCTGCGGGACGAGCGGGAGTACGCGCAGACCCTGGCGGTCATCGGCGACGATCCCGTTTACGTGCCCGAGGTCTACACCGCCTGGTTCAGCGGCTGGGGGCAGCCGATCGCCCGGCGCCACAGCACCGTGGCCGACACCGTGGCGTGGACGAGCTTCCTCCTCGATCACCACTGCTCGTTCTGCTACTACATGTTCTTCGGCGGGACCAACTACGGGTTTTCGAACGGGTGCAACCAGTTCCTCCCGGTCCAGACGAGCTACGATTACAGCGCGCCGATCGATGAAGCCGGGCGGATCACGCCGAAGTACCGGGCGCTGCGGCAACTGCTCAGCGAGCGGCTGCACCTCGATCCGCCCGCGCCTCCGGCCGATCCGCCGGTGATCCGCCTGCCGCCGATCCGGCTCGACCGGACGGAGCCGCTGCTGGCCGCGCTGCCGGCCCGGCCGACGCGCGTGGCGGCCCGGCCCGTGTCGATGGCGGACCTCGGCCAGGATTACGGGTTCGTGCTGTATCGGAAGCGCTTTGCGCACGGTCTGGACGGCACGCTCGAGCTGCGCGAAGCGCGGGATTACACGATCGTGATGGTCAACGGCCGGACCGTCGGGCGCTGCTTCATCGGCGACGGCCTCGACACCAACCGCCTCGCGCTGCACGAGGCCGGGCCGGCCACCCTCGACCTGCTGGTCTACAACCTGGGCCGCATCAGCGTGCCGGTGAGTGCGCGGACGCAGGAGCGCGCGCACAAGGGGTTGATCGGCGGGGCCTACCTGGACGGCACCGAGATCACCGGGTGGGACATGTATTCCCTGCCTCTGACCCGGATCGATTTCCACGCCTCGGCGGCACCGCTCACCGGCCCGGCGTTTTATCGCGGCACTTTCGAGATCAAACAGCCGGGCGGCACCTTTCTTGACCTGCGCCATTGGAGTTTCGGGCTGGTGTGGGTCAACCGGCACAACCTGGGCCGCTTCTGGGATCGCGGCGGATTGCGCTCGCTGTTCCTGCCGCGCGAGTGGCTCCACCGGGGCCGCAACGAGATCATCGTGCTCGAGTTGCACGGCCCCCCGGCGGTGCCGGAGGTTTCGGGCGGGACCGGGATCATTGAGGCGCCGCCGGTGCCGTTCCCCGTGCGCCTGGACGTGGCCAATCCCCGGCCGGCGGCCGGGGCCAAGCCGCAAACGTCGGCCGCCCCATGAAGATATCCCGACGCCCAGGGCTCGCCCTGACCGTCTGCACCTTGGCCCTGTTCGCCGGGCTGCCGTCCGCACGGGCGGCCGACTCGGCTCCGGGGGACCTCAGGTTTTCCTTCGGCCCGGCGCCGGCCCCGGGCTTTACCCGGGTGAGACCGGATCAGGGTTATGACGACCGGCGCGGCTTCGGCTTCGATCTCGGCTCGAAAGTGACCGTCGTCGACCGCGGTGGCGCCGACCCGCTCCACGCCGGTTATGCGACCGGGTGGGCCGGCCGGCCGTTCTTCTTCTCGGTCAGGCTGGCGCCGGGGGCTTATCGGGTGACCGTCACGCTGGGTGATGCGGCCGCGGCCACCACGACCACCGTGAAATCCGAGACCCGGCGGCTGATGCTCGAGGCGGTGGCGACGGCGCCGGGCCAGTGGACCTCCCGAACCTTCCTTGTCCACCTCCGGGTCCCGCAGATTCCCGGCGGTGGCGCGGTCTCCCTGAAGCCGCGCGAGGACGAGCCCATTCTCTACGTGCAATGGGACGCGGAGACCCGCATCCCGTTCCGGGAACTCGACTGGGACGGCAAGCTCACCCTCGAATTCAGCGACGCGCGTCCCGCCCTGTGCGCGGTGCAGATCACGCGAGCGGAGCATCCCGTCACGGTGTACCTGATCGGCGACTCGACCGTGACCGACCAGATGATGGAGCCATGGGCCGCCTGGGGCCAGATGCTGCCGCGGTGGTTCCGCCCGCCGGTGTTGATCGCCAACTACGCCGAGTGCGGCGAGACCACGGCGAGCTTCATGGGCGAGCACCGCTGGGCGAAGGTGCTCAGCGAAATCCAACCGGGCGACTACGTGCTGATGCAGTTTGGCATCAACGACCAGCGCATGCCGGTGCGCCGGTTCAAGGACTACTTCCTCCGCTACATCCGCGAAACCCGCGACCACGGGGCCACGCCCGTGTTGGTGACCTCGCAGAACCTCCGCCGACTGGGGCCGGACGGCCGGGCCGTGCAGACGCTGCGCGATTTTCCCGCGGCCATGCGCGAAGCGGCCCGCGAGGAGCACACGGCGCTCGTCGATTTGAACGCGATGAGCATGCGGCTCTACCAGGCGCTCGGACCCCGGCGGCTGGGCCGCGCGTTCGTGGGCGATACGCACCAGGACGACTACGGCGCGTACGAGCTGGCCAAGTGCGTGGTGCAGGGCCTCAGCGAGGCCCGGGTGCCGTTCGTCGCGGGCAACCTGGCGGCCGACTGGCGGCCGTTCGACCCGGCCCAACCGGATCCGGTGACCGGCTTCAGATTGCCGCCCGATCCCCAACTGGATCCCGCCCGCCCCGGCGGCCCCGGCGCCCCCGATGGGCGCGGGCCGATGGCCGGCGGTCTCCCGCGGACCCGGGCTCCGGCGGCCGGTCGGCACGACTGAAGCGGCGATCGTCCGCGCGACGCCGGGGAAACGGAGGCTTGCGCCGCCGGAGGGGCGGGATTGGCATGGCGCCGTTCGTCCCCCGCGCCCAGACCAACGCCAGCTGGCATGAGTGCCCCCGTTTCCGACGTCCCGCCACCTGCAGCTCCCGCGGCCGGCCGGTGTACCGCCCGGCCGGGCGCCGAGTCGCCATGGCAGCTCATGGGCCGGCGTTTCCGGCGGCACCGGCTGGCGGTGGGTTCGCTCTACGTGCTCGCGGTGCTGTACACCCTCGCGGCCCTGGCGGAATTCTTCGCTCCGTATACACGCTATTGGCGCGATCTGGACTACGCCTACTGCCCGCCGCAACTGCCGCGGGTTTCGTGGGCCCACGGGCTGCATGTTCTCGGCATGCGGCGGGTGGTCGATCCGGTCACCCTGCGCAAGCGTTATGTCGAGGATCCGGCCGCCGTCATCCCGCTGGGTTTCCTGGTCAAGGGCGAGCCCTACCGGCTGTGGGGCATGATCCCGTGGGATCGGCATTTCGTCGGCGTCAGGAACCCGCCGGCGACCGCGACCGCCGGCCGGCCCGTCTTTTATTTTCTCGGGGCCGACAAATACGGGCAGGATGCGTTCAGCCGGCTCATCTACGGCGCACGGGTCAGCCTGTCCGTCGGCCTGGTCTCCATCGTTCTCACTTTTGCCCTGGGGGTGAGCATCGGCGGGATTTCGGGCTACGTGGGGGGCGCGGTCGACACGATCATCCAGCGCGTGATCGAGATCGTCGGCTCCTTCCCGCAACTGCCGTTCTGGCTCGCGCTCGGCGCGGTGCTGCCGGCCGACTGGTCGCCGCTCACCGTCTATTTCGCGATCACGCTGGTCCTGAGCTTGATCGGCTGGACCGGGCTGGCCCGGGTGGTGCGGGGCAAGATCCTGTCGCTGCGCGAGGAGGATTATGCCGTCGCCGCGCGGCTGCTCGGCGCCTCCCCGGCGCGCATCCTCTTCCGCCACCTGCTGCCGGGTTTCACGAGCCACATCATCGTCGTGCTGACCCTGAGCGTGCCGTCGATGATCCTCGGCGAGACGTCGCTGAGCTTCCTCGGCCTCGGCTTGCGCCCGCCGACCGTGAGCTGGGGTGTTTTGCTGCAGGACTGCATGAGCATGCAGACGGTGGTCAACTATCCGTGGCTGCTGATGCCCGTGGTGTTCATCGCCCTGACCGTGCTGGCGTTCAATTTCCTCGGCGACGGTCTGCGCGACGCGGCGGACCCTTACGGGTCTTAGGCCGCTGACGATGGAGCGCCGCGGCCCGCGACGCCGCTCCGGCGCAGGAAGGCGACGGCGGGTCAGTGGAATCGGGCGGGCCGCTTGACACGGCCAAGGTGTGGCATTCCTTCTCCCGGAAATTCGCCCGGGGTACCTTTCTTTCCCCAGCGGAAGAGTGTTCCGGGTGATAAATCAGGGCGGGCGCCGCCGCCATTGCACCCCAACTCCAGGAGCGAAATCCATGAACCTTGGTCGAAGAGTGGTTTTCTCAACGGCCGCTCTGGCCGTCGTTTGCCAGGGAGCCGTCGCCGCACCAGCCCCGCGAGCCGGTACGGTTGCCTACGTGTTCGCCGACAACACGCCCGGATTCGTAAAGTATGCCAGCGACCTGGGACCGACGGATCCCTCGACCGTAATAACCGCGACCGCCTGGCTGAAACTGCGCAGCGAAAACCAGCTCGACCGGCTCGCCCGACAGGTGAGCCAGAAAGGCTCGCCGACCTATCACAAGTGGATCGACCAGGCGGCGTTCAATGCCTCCTTTGCGCCGACGTCTCAATCGGTCAGAGCCGTGGTGAATTTCCTGACGGCGCACAATCTGACGGTGCTCGATGTGGCCGAGAACAATTTCTACGTGAAGGTTCAGGGCACCGTGGCCGACCTCGAAAAGACGTTTCATGTCGCTATCCACAACTACAATCTCAACGGGCGGACCTATCGCAGCAACCAGGGGAACCCGTCCGTCAGCGACGCCGCCGGCGGCTTGATAGCCGGCGTGACGGGTCTGGACGACCTCGGTTACCGGCCGGCACTGGCTTTTCCCGCGGGCCCGGATGGGACGCCCGCGGCGATGATCCCGTTCGGAAGCTACAGCCCGCGTGGAGTCTTTTTTGAGGGCCAGGCCTTTCGTCCTCCGGAAACCCACACCTTTGATGGGGGCGGCAACGTGGCGATCTATACGGGCAACCGTTACGGGGCGGACATCACGAACAACACCCTCGGCCATCTGCCGCCGCAGGGCTATTCGCCGGACGAGCTGCAGACCGCGTATGACCTGAAACCGCTTTACGCGGCGGGCTGGGACGGCACGGGAGAAACCGTGGTGGTCATTGACGCATTCGGCTCGCCGACGATCACGGAGGATTTGCAGGTCTTCTCGGAAGTTTACGGTCTGCCGCCAATCACGGGCGACAATTTTCAGGTTCTCCGCGCCCCCGGCGTAGCCAACAACCCCCATGGAGCCGGGTGGGACACCGAGACCACTCTGGATGTGGAATGGGTGCACGCGATGGCGCCGGGAGCGAAGATCGTGCTGGTGATTGGCCCAACCGACCGCGCCGACCTGGACGAGGCGGTCAATTGGGCCGTGGTTCATCACCTCGGCAACACCATCTCCAACAGTTGGTCCACCGTGGAGGGTTTCGGCAATCCGGTGCAGTTTGACCGGATGAACCGGATTCTACAGCAGGCGGCGGTGCAGGGCATCGATGTCAATTTCGCAACGGGTGACGCCGGCGACGAGGCGATCCAGGCCGGCTTCATCACCGTCGATTTTCCCGCCAGTTCGCCGTGGGCCACCGGCGTTGGCGGCACGAGTCTGGCCCTGAATGCCGACAATACGATGGCCTTTCAAACCGGCTGGGGCACCAACCTCACCCGGATTGCCGACACCGTCGCGTCGGGCAGTCCGGCGCAGGTACCGCCGCTGGCCTTGGGATTCCAGGGCGGCGCAGGCGGCGGGGCGAGCCTCATCTATGCGAAACCGTCGTTCCAGGCGGGAATTGCCGGAACCACGCGACAGGTGCCGGACATTGCGATGCTGGCTGACCCGTATACCGGCGTGGAATTCATCCAGACGATCGATGGGGTCCTGAGCGTGGGCGTCGTGGGTGGCACGAGTCTGTCCACCCCGATGTTCTCGGGGATCATGGCGATTGCGGCGCAGAAGGCCGGGCATCCGCTGGGCCAGGCGGCACCGCTGCTGTACAATCTGCCCGCCGGGGCGGTCGACGATATCGTCGAGGTGACTTCCCCGAACAACGTCACCGGCGTCGTGAACGGCTCGCCCGTTCTGGCGGATCAACTGGCCGGACCGCTCGGCAATACCGTCAACTATTACAGCGCCCTCTATAACAGTCCGTTTTCGACGCGCTGGTTCGTGATCACCTTTGGCACGGACAGCTCGCTCACGACGAAACCCGGGTGGGACAATGTGACCGGGGTTGGCACCCCGGACGGGGTCAATTTCGTGAATGCCCTTGCGCCGTAATCGGCGGGCCGCAGCTGGCGACGGGCCGGCCGATTCTTGGCCGGCCCGTCGCTTTTTTGGGGACGACTTTGGCGTCTTGAGCCTGAACGCCGAAGATTGAGCGTTGGACGGTGGGGTTGCCATCGGGGCGTTGACCTGCGGCGGCGGCCCCGCAACGTGGGCGGCTGCGACCGATGAAACCGTCCCCCCGACCTGTCCAGGCGCCCGGCGCAATCCGGACTTGGCCGGCGGCCGTCGGGGCGGCGGTGATCGCAGGGGCCGCGGCCGCCGCCTATTGGACCAGTTTTGCCGGGACGTTCGTCTTCGATGACGACACGGCGATCCTGAAAAACCCCAGCCTCCGGTCGCTGTGGCGCTCCCTCGTGCCGCCGCCGGACCTGACGACCAGCGGCCGGCCGGTGGCCAACTTCACCCTGGCGGTCAATTACGCCGTCAGCGGGCTGCACCCCTGGAGCTATCATGCCTTCAACCTGCTGGTGCTGATCTTCAGCGCCTGGGCGTTGTTCGGGATCGTGCGGCGGACGCTGCAGCAACCCCGCCTGCGGGAGCGATTCGGCGCGTCCGCCACGCCGCTGGCATTGGTCGCGGCCCTGCTTTGGACCCTCCACCCGCTGCAGACCGAGGCGGTGACCTACATCGTGCAACGGGTCGAGTCGCTGATGGGACTGTTCTACCTGCTGACCTTCTATGGTTTCATCCGCTCGATCGACTCGCCGCGGCCGCGCCGGTGGCAGATTCTCGCGGTGGCGGCGTGCCTGTTGGGGATGGGAACGAAGGAGGTGACGTCGACGGCGCCGGTGCTGCTGCTGTTTTTCGACCGCGCCTTTGCGGCCGGTACGTTTCGCGAGGCGTGGCGCCGGCGGCGCGGGCTGTACCTGGCCATGGCGGCCACCTGGGTGCCGCTGGCCGTTCTGGTGGCCAGCACGGGATGGAATCGCGGGGGCACGGCCGGCTTCGATGTCGGCGTCAACGCGGGTGCGTACTGGCTCACCCAGTTCGAGGCGGTGGTGCGCTACCTTGGCCTGTCGGTGTGGCCGCATCCGCTGATCTTCGACTACAAGACGTTCTGGGTGCGCCATCCCGTCGAGATCATCCCGTATGCGGTGGTGGTGGTCGCCCTGGCGGTCGCGACCCTGTGGGCGTTGTGGCGGCGGCCGGTGCCGGGTTTTCTCGGCGGCTGGTTTTTCGCGATCCTGGCGCCCACCAGCGTGATCCCCGGGACGATCCAGATGATCGTCGAACACCGGATGTACCTGCCGCTGGCGGCGGTGACGGTGGGGGCGGTGTGCGGCGCCCACCGGTTGGTCGGCCGGCGATGCGTGATCGTCTTCCTGGCGCTGGCGGCGGGCCTGGGCTGGCTGACGGCGCGACGCAACGAAGTCTACCGCAGCGACCTGGCCCTGTGGAGCGACACGATTGCCAAGTGTCCGGACAGCGACCGGGCCAACAACAATCTGGCCAACGCGCTGTTGAAGGAGGGCCGGGTCGAGGCCGCGATCGCTCGTTACGAGACGGCGCTGCGTCTCCGGCCGGACTACGTCGAGGCGCACAGCAACCTGGGCAACGCCTTGCTCAAGGCCGGGCGGGTGCCGGAGGCGATCGCGCAATGCCGCGCCGCCCTCCGGCTGCAGCCAAAATACGCCAGCGCCCACAACAATCTGGGCAACGCGCTGCTGCAGGCGGGGCGCCTGCCGGAAGCGATCCAACAGTATGAGGAGGGCCTGCAGATCAAACCGCGCGACGCCAAGCTCCACTACAACCTGGGCAACGCCCTGTTGAAAGCCGGCCGCCTCCCGGAGGCGATCGCGCAATACGAGATCTCGTTGCGGTGGCAGCCGGACGACGCGGAGACCGAATACAACCTGGGCAACGCGTTGTATGCCGCCGGCCGGATGGCGGAGGCCATCACGCATTTTGCGGCCGCGGTGCGCCTGCAACCTTCCAACGCCGATGCCCACAACAACCTGGGCAACGCCCTGCTGCAGGCGAACCGCACCGCCGAGGCCATCGCCGAATTCCGGGAGGCGCTGCAGGTCCGGCCGGGTTATGCCGAGGCGTACAACAACCTGGGAGCCGCCCTCTACCAAGCCGGACACATCGCCGAGGCCGAGCAGGCGTTTGCCGAGGCCTTGCGCCTCCGGCCCGATTACTCGGATGCGCGCCGGAACCTGGAGCGGATGCAGGCGCTGCGTTCAGGAGCCGGAACGGAGCCCCCGCCTCCGCCGGGCGGTTGAGCCGGCTGGGGTCAGGGCGCCGTGGCCGGGTTGGCGGGGGCGGGCGACGCCGGCGGGACCGTGGCGGGCGCCGGCTTCTCGACCTTGTGCAGCGTCAGCACCTGTTGTTCCTCTTTCCCGGCGAGGCTCAATTTCACCGTCAACGGCACGTCGCCTTCGGGAATGCCGAGTCGCGAAACCATCGGCTCGGCCTCCACCGACTGCCCGGGCTTGAGGTCGATCTTGTCGGGCTGCACTACGAAATCGCCCAGGACGGAATTGAAGTCGGTCACTTCCACCGCGACCGGCGCCTGGCCGTGGTTGGTAAGTCGCAGACGCAGCAGAATGGGCATCTGGTTGCTGGCGCGCATCGGCGGGGGTCGGGGTCCTTCCTCGCCACCACCTCCGCCGTAGCCGCCGCGTTCACCACCTTCGCCGGCTTCGCCGCCCTCGCGCTCGCGGCCGCCGAAGCCGCCGCGCATGTGGCCGCCCCCGCCGCCCATGCCGAGGCCGCCGTGGAAACCGCCCTCACCGCCGCGGCGGCCGCCCTTGGCGCCTTCCTTTTCGCCTTCGTCCCCCCGGGCCCAGTGGGTGCCGGCCCGCGCCAGCAGCGCCTCGACTTCGATTTCGCCGCCGTAGAACGAGCCGTGGGCCTCCCTCGGCGGAATCTCGACCCGCGGGCCGCCCGCCTGACCCATGGGGCCGGAGCCCCGCCGGCGGGGGCCCTCGCCTCCGCAGGCGGCCAGGCCGCAGGCCAGGAGCGTCAATAACAGGATGCGCAGACCCTGGCGGGGTCGGCGGCGACCGGAGACGGGCGGTGAAAGCACCCGGACTCAGACGCCTTGGCGCCGGAAAAGTTTCGTGGCAGCGGTGTTTACGAGCGGCCCGGTCAAAGCAAGAGCTGGCCGAGGGCTGCCATCGCGAGCACGACCGCCCATGGCGGCGCCTTCCACACGTGCAGGGGGGCGAACGCCGCCAGCGCCAGCGCCGCGGTGCCGGCCCCGGTCACCCCCGAGGTCCAGACCGGATGATAGAGCGCGGCGAGCAGCACCCCCACGACGGTGGCGTTCGCTCCGCGCAGCGCCGCCTGGACACCGATCCGGCGGCGGAGCGCCTGCCAGAAAGGCAGGGTTCCAAGGACGAGCAGCAGGCCCGGGAGAAAGATGGCCGCGAGGGCCAGCAGTCCCCCCGGCCATCCGCCCGGTCCGATGCGCATCACGGCGCCGAGGTAGGCCGACAAGGTGAACAACGGCCCGGGCAGCGCCTGCGCCGCGCCATAGCCGGCCAGAAACTGGTCGTGCGTCAGCCAGCCGGGCGCCACCACCTCCCGCTCGAGCAGCGGCAGCACCACGTGCCCCCCGCCGAACACGAGCGAGCCCGTGCGGTAAAGGCGGTCGAAGATGAGCAGCCACGGGTGCCCGGCGACGCGGGCCAGCAGGGGCAGGCCGACGAGCAGCGCGAAGAACAAAGCGAGCCACCCGAGTCCCGCGCGATGGGACCCCGCGGCGGGTGGCGGCTCCGGGCGGGCCTCCGCCTGGCGGAAAAGCAGCCAGCCAAAGCCGGCGCCCGCCGCGATCACCGCGACCTGGATCGAAGCGGTCGGCAGTACCACGAGAGTCACCGCGGCGGCCAGCGCCAGCGTGACCCGGGGTCGATCGGGGCAGAGGCGGACGGCCATCGCCCACACGGCCTGGGCCACCACCGCCACCGCCGTGGCCTTCAATCCCTGCAGCCAGCCCGCGCCACCCAGGTGTCCCGCGGCGGCCACGCCATAGGCGAAGCCGATCATCAACAGGGCCGACGGCAGGGTGAAGCCCAGCCAGGCCACCAGGCCGCCGGCGAAGCCGCGCTGCAGGCAGCCCACCGCGAATCCCGTCTGGCTGCTGGCCGGCCCGGGCAGGAACTGGCAGAGCGCCACGAGATCCGCAAACTGCGCGTCGTCGACCCAGCGGCGGCGCTCCACGTACTCGCGGTGGAAATAACCCAGGTGCGCCACCGGGCCGCCGAAAGAGGTGCAGCCGAGGCGCAGCGTCACGGCAAAGATCTCCAGCAGCGATGGCCGCGCGGCCATGGCCGGAACGAAAGCACGATCGCCGGCGCCGCGCACGCCTTTCTTATGCCCCCCGCGGCTGGATCGAACCGTGCCGTTGCCAGACCTGCCAGCGTTCCTTGCCGGCGTACAGCGGCAGCGAATCCCGGACCGGTTCGTCGGCGATCCGGGTGAACGAGCCGGCCAGCAGTCGGTGGAGTTCATCCGGCGCGATCGAAAACGGCGGCGGCTCCTGCTCCGGTCCAAAAAAGAAGAACCCGCATAGCCAACCACCGGGCCGGAGGAGTTCGGTCGCGCGGGCGGCATAGGCCGGCCAGGTCGCCGGCGGCAACGCGCACAAGAAGGTGCGCTCGTAGATCAAATCGAAGCTGCCCGCCGGAAGCGGATGCGCGAAGAAGTCGCCGAGTTCCACCCGGTTGGCCAAGGGACCGAGGATTTGCCGGGCCCGGTCGACCGCCGCCGGGCTGAAATCGAGGCCGCGCGCGTCCCAGCCGGCGGCGTCCAAGGCGGCGATTTCATAGGCGGAGCCGCAACCGGGGACCAGCGCGCGGCCGGGGTCGCGATGCTGCGCCAGAAATTCGGTCAGCGCGCCGGGTACACCCCCGCAATCCCAGGCCAGGTTTCCGGCCCGGTAACGGCGCTCCCAAAACGCGGCGTCATAAGGCGAGGCCTCCACAGGTTTCCCTTTCAGAACCGCTGGCCGGTCAATTCTCCACCCGCAGCACGAGCACGCCGCCCTGCTGCGAGCCGACCGCGAGGCGGGTGTCATCCGAGCTCCAAGCCAGCCTCGAGGCCGGGGCGGTGAGCTTGACGCTGGCCACCAGGGGCGACGGCCGCAGCACGCTCCACAGGTGGACGGTCTGGTCGTTGGCCGCGGTGGCGAGCAGATCGTGCCGGTGCTGGAAGGCGGTGCCGCAGACCCGGTCGGAGTGGGGCAGGGCCAGCGGCTCGCGGCCCTCGGGTCCGGCCCCCGAACAATCCCACACACAGGCATCGCGCGCGCCGCCGGTCGCCAGCCACCGGCTGTCCGGACTGAAGGACAGGTCGCGCACCTTGGTTTCGTACCCGCTCATGTGGAATTCCCCGTCTTCCTCGGGCGTCCACAGGTGCACCGCGTTGTCCTGCGCGCCCGCCACCAGCCAGCGGCCGTCGGGCGACCACACCAGCGTGGCGATGGCGCTGCCGTAGGCATACTCCTTTTGCGGAAGGAAATCGTCGGCGTCCCACAGGCCCACGCCGCCGAACCAGCCCACGGCGATGGCGCCGCCCGCCGGCTGCCAGGCCAGCGCGGAGAGCGTCTTGGGCGCCGCCGGGAATTCATGGACCACGCTGCCGTCGGCGCGCAGGAGACGCAGGGCTCGGCCCGCGGCGGCGGCCAGGACCGGATTTCGGAGACCGGATTCCGGAGAGTCCGCCGTCGGTCGCCAGGCAACCTGTTCGACCCGGCTGCCCGGAGCGCATCTGGCCTCGGCCGTTGGCGTGCCGGCAGCCGCATCCCAGAATCGCACCCAGCCGTCCTGGCCGCCGCTGGCCAGGATCGGACCATTCGGTCCCCGTCCTCCGGCATCCGCAATCGATGCGGGGGCGAACGCCACCGCATTGGTCCCTTCGGCGTGGCCGGGAAACACCTGCTGCCGGGCGCCGGTGGCACCGTCGAACACGGTGATGGGGCCGGCGGCGGACGCCACGGCCAAACGGCTGCCGTCGGCCGACCACGCCAGGTCGATGGCGAAGTCGTCGAGCTGCGCAGCCCAGGCTTTGGTGAGATTCATTGGAGACAGTAACGGGCAGTGGACGGAGCGTCAGATTTATTGGTGCCTCGATTTCCTGTAGGTCGGGCTTTATGCCCGACGCGTCGGGGGTGAACCCCGACCCACATGTCCGAGGGTCTTCGGCGTCATTTGAAGTAGCGAGTAGTGAGTAGTGAGTAGCGAGTGGCGGGCGGGGCAAGCCCGGGTTGGGGTGGCCGACTCGCCCCTCGCTTCCCGCGGCCGGGGCGCCCAGACTCCCCGACGTGCCGGAGTTGCCGGACATCGTCGTGTACCAGGAGGCCCTCGAGTTGCGGGTGCGGGGGCAAAGGTTGGAACGCATCCGCATCGACGACCCTTTCCTGCTGCGGACCGCGTGGCCGCCGGTCGACTCGCTGGTGGGCCGCCGGATCGTCGCCGTGCGGCGCCTGGGCAAACGCCTCGCCCTGGGCGGGGAGGGCGACCGCTGGTTGGTGGTGCACCTGATGGTCGCGGGCCGCCTGCATTGGACCGATGCCGGGCGCAAACCGGCGGCGCGCGGGGCGCGGGCCCAGTTGGGGTTTGCCGGCGGCACGCTGACGCTGTCGGAGGCCGGCACGAAGCGCCGCGCGTCGCTGCATGTTGTCGACGGCGCCGCCGGGCTGGCGGCGCACGATCCGGGTGGCCTCGACGTGCGGACCGGCACGGCCGAGGAGTTTGCCGCGGCGCTGACCCGCGAGGATCACACCCTGAAACGCGCGCTCACGGATCCGCGGATCCTGGATGGCATCGGCAACGCGTATTCGGACGAGATCCTCCACGCGGCGCAACTGTCGCCGGTGGCGCGGACGCCGCGGCTGACCCCGGCCGAGATCGCGCGTCTGCACGCGGCGGCCCGTGATCAGCTCAACCGCTGGACCGAACGATTGCGGCGCGAAGCCGGCGGCGGGTTCCCGGAGAGGGTCACGGCCTTCCGCCCGGAGATGGCGGTGCACGGGAGATTTGGCAAACCCTGCCCGGTCTGCGGCACGGCGGTGCAGCGAATCCGGTATGCCGACAACGAGGTGAATTATTGCCCGCGCTGCCAGACGGGCGGACGACTGCTGGCCGACCGGTCGCTGTCGCGCCTGCTCAAGACGGACTGGCCGCGCACGATTGACGAGGCGGAAGCTCTCCGGGCCGGAGGCGGATGAGGCGGCAAGGCGCGGGCGCCGCCGCCCGTCTCAGTTCACCAGGCAGTTCTTGAAGCCGCCGATCAATTCCGCCCGGTCGAGGTTGCGGCCGATGAAGATGAACAGATTCGACCGCGGCGCCGTTCCCCACGGGCGGTCGAATTTGGCGTCGAACATCATGTGCACCCCCTGGAACACCAGCCGCTTGTCGGATCCGCGGACCGCGAGCACGCCCTTGCACCGGAAGATGTCCTGGCCCTTGCGGGCCAGCAGCCCGCCGATCCAGTCGTTGAGCCGCTTCGGGTCCAGCTCGCCCGTCAGGTTGACGCCCACGGACGCGACTTCCTCGTCGTGGCTGTGGACGTGGCGGAAAGACTGGTCGTGCACGTACCTGACCAGCGATCCGTCGGGCGCGTGCAGATGAGTGGGAACATCATGGGCGGTGAACAGCATGTACCGGCCGTCCTTGGCGATGGAGACCGGGAAATCGCCGTGGCCCCCGGCCAGCCGCAGCCGGTGCAGCGTGACGCCGGGCGTCACGCTCTCTCCCGGAGGGACCAGCGTCTCCCAGTCGGAGAAGACCTGCACCGCGACGTCGCGGGCCGCCGCCGTCGCCGTGTCGCGGGCGGTGGCGGTGGCGGGGTCGCCCAGCGACACGCCGGCCGGCAGGTTCAACGGCAGCAGGGCAATGTCCATCTCGTCGGCGTGGCCGTGATCGTGGCCCCCGGCTTCGTCGGACCCGTGATCGTGGTCGTGGTGGTCGTGGTCGCCATCGCCGGCGTGGTGGCCGATGCACAGCTCGTAGCGGCCGGCGGCCAACTCGTAGACGCCGCCCCATTCGAAGGGATACTCGGGTTCGAGGAACCGCGGGTCCAGCTCGGTGGCGCGGCTCAGATTGAAGCCGCCGACGTCGAGCACGCGGTCGATGGCCACGTCGCAATTGCGGGTGCGGTGGATCCGCGCCGCCGGGTTCATGCGGTGCAGGCGCGCCTCGAGTTGGTCGAGCTCGCCCGGGCCGGCCAGGTCGGTCTTGTTGAGCAGGATGACGTCGGCAAACGCCACCTGCTCGCGGGCCTCCTTGCCGTCGTCCAGGTGCTGCGGGAGATGACGGGCGTCGACCACGGTGACGATCGCGTCCAGCCGGTAGGCCTCGCGGATCTCGGGATCGTTGAAAAAGGTCTGCGCCACGGGTCCGGGATCGGCCAGGCCGGTGGTTTCAATGAGCACGCCGTCCAGCCGGTCCTTGCGTTTGAGCAGCCGTCCGAGGACGCGCAGGAGATCGCCGCGCACGGTGCAGCAGAGGCAGCCGTTGTTCATCGCGAAGATCTCCTCGTCGGCCTGGACGACGAGCTGGTTGTCGACACCCACCTCGCCGAATTCGTTCTCGATCACGGCGATGCGCCGGCCGTGCTGTTCGGTGAGGATCCGGTTCAACAGCGTGGTTTTGCCGGCGCCGAGGAAGCCGGTGAGGACGGTGACGGGAATGCGGGAATCAACGGACATGGCAATGGAGCTAAGGAAAGCCGGGTGGGGCGGAAAGGCGAACCGGCCCGCGGTCACACCGGATCAGGCCGCCGGCTGCTGGAGCTCGTAGCTGAGCACACTGAGGGCATAGATGGCGGCGGTCTCGCAGCGCAAGACCAGCGGGCCCAGGGTGATGGGTTCGAAGCCCGCCGCCAGGGACAGGCTCAGTTCGGCCGGCGTGAAATCGCCCTCCGGGCCCACCAGCCAAAGCACCGTGCGCGGCGGGCGCTGGTGGGCCGCGCCAAAGGCGGCCAGCACGCTGCGCAGGCTCTTCGCGGCCGGCTGGAGACTCGCGATGAGACGCAGGTCGTGGCTGCCGGCGGTTTTCATGAACTCGGCCGCGGGCTGGAGCGGGAGGATTTCCGGTACGAAGGGGTTGCCGCATTGCTTGGCCGCCTCGATGGCGGCGGTCCGCCACTTCTCCAGTTTCCGGTCGGTGCGGTCGCCGTCGAGGTGCACGATGGTGCGCTCGCTCTCCAGCGGCACGACGCGCGTCGCGCCGAGTTCGGTGGCTTTCCGCACGATCGCCTCCATGAACGGACCCTTGGGCAGCGCCTGGCCCAGGGTGATTTCATAGGGCAGGGGCCGGGCCTGCTGACGGAAGCGCACCTTGAGGCGGGCCTCCTGCTTCGCGGCGCCGGCCAGTTCGCAGATCCACTCGCGGCCGCGACCGTCGAAGGCGACGACGGTGTCGCCCACCCGGGCGCGGTTGACCGTGACGAGGTGATGGCTCTCCTCTCCGGAGAGGCGGATCTCGGAGGGTTCCCGCTCGGGTGGCTGGCAGTAGGCGCGGAAGTCGGGCATGGGCTCAGAGAAGAAAAGGGAGCGTGCCGGGGCGGTCGGCCGCCCGCAAGCGCGCGTTGCGGAGGCATTTGTCCGGCGCCCGTTCCAAACCATGGTCGCCGGAAGCGGGCCCCGCAATCACGCTTCGCCTGAGCCATTTGTCACGTATTACGTGACAAACCGGCCGGGCGGGCCGCTGCATGACTTGTCACGTATTACGTGACAAATGTCCGGTGGGACGACCGCGCGGGCGGAAGGACGCCGGAAGCGCGAGGGGCGCCGGCGGGAAAAAAAGGGCGCTCTGCCCGAAGGCGGAGCGCCCTTGCCGACTTATCAAACTACAAACCAAACTAGATGGAAGAATCAGAGGCACTCGGCCTCCGGACTCTCTTGCGAAGAGATAGACGCAGATTGCGACCACGCGTTCAAAACCTACGACGAGCCGCACGCAATCGACGATCGATGCTGCGACGGTTGGCGACCGGCGGGGCCGCCGACCGTCCCGCCGGCGCGCGGAGAATAGCGTTTACTTCGGAACCGGGCGACGTACCGTTCGCCGATCGGCTTCGCCCGGGTGGCGGAATTGGCAGACGCAGCAGACTCAAAATCTGCCGATCGCAAGATCTTGTGGGTTCGATTCCCACCCCGGGCACTTTTGATTGGCGATTGCGGACACCGGAAATGGGTCTACGCCACAGTTTTTTGAGGGCCAGGGTGGCCGATCAAGGGGAGGGTCAACCGCACTGGGCGACAACG
>JBJKRD010000183.1:0-21851 GCA_046704925.1 Opitutaceae bacterium
GCCGAACGGACCGCGCAGCCCCCCGGCATACACGACATTTTCCGTCGGCGCCTCGGCGCCGTCCGGGGCCCGCAGCACGCGAATGCGCCCTTCGCGGGTTTCGGCGATGAAGATGTCCCCGTTGGGCGCGGTGCGCAGCAGACGCGGACCGTTCAAGCCGGAAGCGAACAGACGGACTTGGAAGCCCGCCGGCACCGCGAGGATGGCGGCGGGCGGCCGGTCGACCACCCGCGGGGAATTGCCGGCTGATCGCGTGGCGTAGGGCGGCGGCAGGTCGGCCAGGCGGATCTCATGGTGCGCACCGGGGGCGTCGTTCTGCCAGTCGCCCGGGGTGCGCGGATGGCGTTCCGCCGCCGCCAGCTCGGCCGCGGTCGGCGCGGCGACTGGGCGGAGCGAGGCGAGGAATGCGATCAGGTCATACCGATCCTGCGGGTTCGCCACGACGACGGGCATGTTCGTGCCGGGCACCATCGCGGCCGGTCCCGAGAGAAACCGGTCGAGCGTGGCCGCGTCCCAGGTGAGATGCGAGGCCTGCAGCGCCGGGGTATAGCTGAAGTCGGACAGCGAGGCCGCCTTCCGTCCCACGACGCCGGCGAGCAGCGGACCCTGGCCGGCGATCGGCCGGGCGCCGACGCCGGTGGCGTGGCACAGGGCGCAGCTTTGCTGAAACAACCGCCGGCCCCGGGTGGCGTTGCCCGCCAGCGGGTCCTGGGCCGAGACCGAAGCCGTCGCGAACAGCACGACGAGAGCCGTGAGGGAGGATGCCGGGGAGAGGGCGGGGAGGCGCATGGTGCAAATCCACGTTAGCCGGCCGGCCCGCAGTGCCAAATGCCAAGTTCCGGGTGCCGGCCAACTGACGGCTTTGCGCCGCGGGGCCTTTGTGGTACGACAACCGCCTGAATCCATGAGCCTGCCCGACCGGGAATCCGCCCAAAAGACCCTCCACGAATACGTCCAGGACGACTATCAACGGCATCATGCCCTGATGGTGGCGACCGCGCTGGAGGGCTATGCCGGCCGGTTCCAGGAAGACCCGCAGCTTTGGTACGTCACCGGGCTGCTCCATGATCTGGACTTCGAAAGGCAGCCGGACACCCATCCCGCCGAGGAACTCGGCTGGTTCAAGGCCTGGGGCTATCCCGAGCCCCTGATCCACGCCGTCGAGGCCCACGCCTACGGTTATCATGGGTTCGCCACGCTGCCCCGCACGCGGCTCGCCGCCGCCTTGCTGGCTTGCGACGAGATTAGCGGGATCTTCTACGCATACCGGAAACTGAACCCGGTCCCGTATGGCCAGATGAAGGCCAGCTCGATCCGGAAGAAGTTCAGGGAGCCCTCGTTTGCGGCCAAGGTCGACCGCCATCTGATTGAACTCGGATGCGAACACCTGGGCGTGCCGCTGGAGGAGCATATCGCCAACTTGATCCGCTTTTTCGCGGTGCTGCCCTGATTCCGGCGGATGAAGCCGCCGGGTGCACGGCAACGGGCCGCGTTGGCGCTTGCGGCAGGATGCGGGCCGGCGTTGGATCAACCGGTCCCCTCCCCGGGGTTCCGGCCGTCATGAACGTCCTCCCGATCCTCCCCGGTTTCTCCCCATGGCGCCGTCGCCTGCTGGTGGCGGGTCTGGCGCTCGCGGCGGGCGGCGGCGCGTTGGCCGCCGGACACGGCCGCCTGCAGGTTGCGCCGAATCATCGCTATCTCGAATATGCCGACGGCACGCCGTTCTTCTACCTCGGCGACACGGCGTGGACGCTCTTCAGCCGGGCGAGCCGGACGGATGCCGACCTCTACCTCGCCAACCGCGCGGCCCAGGGCTTCACGGTGATCCAGGCCGTGGTGCTCGCCCCCGAGAACGGTCTGACCGTGCCGAATGCGAACGGCGACCTGCCGTTGATCGACCGGGATCCCGCCCGGCCGAACGAGCCGTATTTCCAGCAGGTGGACTACATCGTCAACCGCGCGGCGGCGCTCGGCCTGCACATCGGCATGCTGCCGGCCTGGGGCGAATACTGGAAGCAATCCGGCCACAGCATCTTCAGTCCCGAGAACGCCCGCACGTTCGGACGTTTTCTCGGCCGGCGCTATCGGGAACAACCCGTGATCTGGATCCTCGGCGGGGATCAGGATGTCACCTCCGCAGCGGACCGGGCGGTGCTGGACGCGCTCGCCGCCGGGTTGAAAGAGGGCGATGGCGGCACGCACCTGATGACCTACCACCCACGGGGACCGGGATTCTCCTCGGATTCGGTGGAGGACGCCGGCTGGCTCGACTTCAACATGTATCAGTCGTCGCACGGCAGCCATGACCATGACAACGGCCTGTTCGCGCAGCACGATTACAGGTTGGCACCGGTGCGACCGACCCTGGACGGCGAGCCGCGCTATGAATGCATGCCGGTCGGGTTCTACTTTGCCGACGTCAGCCGGCTTGACCGCTTCGACGATTACGACGTGCGCCAGGCCGCCTACTGGTCACTGTTGGCGGGCGCCTGTGGTCACACTTATGGCAACAACAACGTCTGGCAGTTCTGGCAGCCGGGGCGCCCGGCGGCGTTGTGGGCCAACCTGAACTGGCGGGATGCGCTCGACACGCCCGGGGCTTTCCAGATGGGTCTGGTGCGCCGGCTGTTCGAATCGCGTCCCTTCACGAAGCTGGTGCCGGACGACGCCATGCTGCTCGCGGCGCCGGCCGCCGGTGGCGCCAGGGTAAGGGCGGCGTGCGCCCGCGACGGTTCGTTCGCCTTCATCTATTCACCGCGCGGCGCGCCGTTCACCGTGGACAAGAACGTCATCAAAGGGCGCCGGGTCCGCGAAATCTGGTACGATCCGCGCTACGGCTGCTCCTATCTGGTCCACGTGACCGAGACCCACGGCTACCAGACCTTCACGCCGCCGACCTCCGGGCGCGGGCAGGATTGGGTGCTGATCATCGAGGATGCCGCGCAGGACTTCCCGCTGCCCGGTGCAGCCGCGATTCCGACGAAATAACCCGCGGGCGTCCTGGCTTGGCGCTTTGCCGCCGTCGGCTCAGCCGGCCGCCGTCGTCTCCAGATCCAACATCCGGAGTTCGTCGATCACCAGCAGCACCACATCGCCCACCTTCTCGGCCGAGAGGCGGATCCGCGCCAGACTCACCTCATCACCGTTGCGCACGAGTTGCTCCGCCTCCACTCCGCGGCGGGCCTTGCCGTCCTGGTAGGTCGCCTGGACCGTCTGCCGGATCGCGCAACCCGAACAGTGGATCGTCCGGCCGCAGCCTCCGGGCCGGCGGGCATACACACACTCGAATACGTCGCCGATCAACTGCCCCTTGATCAGGTCCACTTTCTTGCCGACGAGGCGGCCCGCGGCTTGGTTGGCGTATATGGCCGTCGCGTCGCCGTCGACCGTGATCACGGCGATGTCCAGCTTGTCGAGGGACTCCTTAAGCGTGAGTCGCCGCCGCACGAAGACCGCCTGCGCGCACCCGCGGCAGATGCCGTGGGACACGGAATCGTCCGAGTGGCCGGGCGAGATGGTTTTGTTGCACCACGCGCAGACGACTTTCATCGCAAGTGGCTGGCAAGGAGACAGCGCGGATTTTTTCTGGCAACGCGAAAGTCGCTCGGGCCGGCCCGGTCCCTCTCTTTGACAAAGTGTTGTCAGTTCTGGACCGGGCACCGCGAGCCGATTGCGATTTGGCTGCACCGCGCCGCCATTCCGGCTGAGGAGAACCCACCAGATGCCGGGTTCGGGCGCCGAGCGTTTCGGGCGGGCGATTCAAGACCACATGCTGCGTTCATTCCGGAACAAAGGCGGCATCGGACGCGGGAAATGCGGACCGGGCCCGGGTCGTCTCCGTGCTTTTTCCCACTCTTGGGAATCGGCCTTCCCGTGAGCGAGTTCATCACGGACGTCGCGGGGCGGTCCTGGATGGTGGGAGTTTTTTAATATAAAGGCGCGCAAGTAGTTACAATAATTTGAATTGGTTGGCACGGTGCCTGCAATTGGAGCTGGCAACAACCAAAGTCCCAACATGAAAAAAGCCCTGCAAATCTCCCTTCTGGTCCTCGTCAGCGTCGGTTTCGCCACTGCCGCTTTCGCCGGAGTGGCCGGCATCATTCCCTCCCTCACGTCCGCCTCCAGCGACGTATTCATCCTGATCTACACGGTGATCGGCTCTATGCTGGTCAGCCTGATCGACTACAGTTCGTACCGGCCGATCAGGCTGCATGTCACCGCCAAGACCCGTCAGGTGGTCCCGTTTGCCGACCGGCGGGGTCTTCACCACGGGCACCGGATCGCCGCGTGATTCCGTTCCGCATCGGCCGTGGGTGTTCGCCCGCGGTCGTTGCGTCTGGGAGCGGATGACGACCCCCGCCGACCCGACCGTTTCTCGTGGCAGACTTCCGCTTGGTGGAAGTCACCGCGGCACGGTGGCCCGGGAATCCGTGACCGAGAAGACGCTTCCTCCAGCGAAGCTCAAGCGCACCAGTCCATGCTTCCTATCGTCATAGTACTTTCCGCTCTCGTCATCCTGGTGAGTTACGACGCCGCGGAGTCGTAAGGGACTTCGGCCGGCGTTTCCCGAACTCCAGGCCGGACTTTGGATCTGGCGGGGCCATGGTCGAAGCGGGCCGCCGGCGTGCCGGGGCCCGGCGCGTGATCCGCCCCGGTTGACAACCCGTTGGGCCGGGCGAGGGTAACGCATGAGTTCGAATCTACTCCTCTTCGGCTGGGACCGCTCCATCCCCGGCCGGGAAAAGATCAGCGGAGCGCACTTCCAGGAGTTCGTCCAGTATCTCGGCGAGCTGCAGAAGCAGGGAACGATAAAGTCGTTCGACACCGTGTTCCTCGATGCCCACGGCGGCGACCTGAACGGCTTCTTCCTCCTCAAGGGCGACCCGGCGAAGCTCGATGCGCTGACGGCGTCCGACGCCTGGGTGGCCCACCTCACCCGCGCCGCCCTGCACCTGCAATCTCCCGGGGTGATTCGAGGCGTGACCGGGGATCTGATCGCCAAGCGGATGGAACTCTGGGCCAAGGCAATCCCGGCATAATCCGGGCGGCCCGGACGCGTGATCGCGCGCGATCATCTATTCTGAATTCCTGGCGACCGCCGCCGGGGTCCCCTTCGATCCGGCAGGTTTCCGCAATGGACTCGCGGGGCCTGGGTTCGTCGCTTGCGCTCCCGCCGCGACGGGCTAGGGTGCGCGGCCCCATGGAACCCGCGCGGACCATCAGCGAGGTCATCGATCGCCTGACCCACATCGTGGACCTGAGCCGCCGGCGCGGCACTGCCGACGGTTACTTCGCCGCGCTCTACCGGCGGGTAACCGCCGAGGTGAAGGCGCGCATTGATCGCGGCGGGTTTGACGACGGGTCACGCATGGAGCGTTTCGACGTGATCTTCGCCAACCGGTACCTGGCGGCGTGGACGCGGCGCGAGTCGGGTCAGACGACCGGTGCGGCTTGGCGCATGGCCTTTGGCGCCGAACGCGCCTTCTGGCCGGTGGTGCTGCAACACCTGCTCCTGGGCATGAATGCCCACATCAATTTCGACCTGGGCATCGCCGCCGCCGAGACCGCGCCGGGTGCGGCCTTGGCCGGCCTGCAGGCCGACTTCGACCGCATCAACCAGGTGCTGGCCGATCTGGTGAACGACGTGGAAAACCGCCTGGCGCGCGTGTGGCCGCCGCTGCGCCGCCTCGAAGGCTGGGCGGGCGGCGCCGACGAGGCCGTCGTCAATTTCAGTCTGCGGCTCGCCCGCGATCAGGCGTGGAATGTGGCGACGGTCCTGGCGGCGGAGACCGATAGGACCGCCCTGGCCGCCCGCGAACGGGCGATCGACGACGAGGCGGCGGAAATCGGACGGCGGGTTCTCCATCCCGGAATTCTCGCCGGCATCATCCTCAAATACGTGCGCCTCCGCGAGCGCGGCTCTGTCGCCGGGAAGGTGAAAATCCTGGAGGGGTGACGCCTCGCGCGGCGTCGGCCGATTGCTCATATCGGCTGCGCTCCCGACGGGGCGGGTTCCGCCGGGGGCCCCGGGCCCGTGCCGCCCTCGACGAGGTCGATCCGCTCGCGGCTTGCGTCGAACTCGACGACGAGATGCTTGAAATGCCACCGGCCCATCGCCTTCGTCGCCTGGGCGTAGATGGTGGCGCCGCCCTTGGGGCCCCGGATCGGAATCGCCAGGTCGGCGTCACCGGCGGAACCGCGGACATTGATGTTGCCGGTCACGAAGAAGCCTTCCGCGATCGGCGTGCCGAGCTCCCGCGACACCTTCGAATCCGCGCGCACGCGGGCGAGAGCGGCCTGGCACACGTCCGACGATCGCAGGAAGCCAAAGATCGCGCCGACGAACAACACGACGGCTCCGACCACTGCCGCGAGACCGGCCAGTGTTGCCACCGGCACGAACCACTTCCAGTTGCGTTGCCACCAGCCGCGGGGAGTCTGATCGAGCAGGGGCGGGGCCTCAGCCATGGTTTGATTGCGATTTGGACGAATCCGCCGGAGGGAAGGCTGGCAAAACCGATGGGGTGGCGGGACCTTGAGCGATGGTACCGGTAGCGCGAATCGGGCGTTTCGTCGATTCGTCTTTTCCTGGGGGACTTGGGTGGTGCGATCGGGTTTGCCGGTTGACAGTCGTTTGCGTTTTAGGGTCGCGCGCACATTTTGGGACGCATGGTAGCATTTCCCGTCACCTTTGCGGCCGCGGGCGAGCCGCCGGCGGAAGTCGGATCGGACCCGGGCGCGCGCCTCGCCGCCGGAGACCGCCTCCGGCTCGACGCCTACTCGGAAGCCGTGGCGGGCGCCGTGGAGCAGGCGCGAAGCGCGGTGGCCCATATCGAAGTGCGCGGATCCGAGGAGAGCGCCGCAGCGGGGAGCGGCTCCGGGTTCTTCCTTTCGCCGGACGGCTACCTTATGACCAACAGCCACGTCGTCCACGGGGCGCGGGAGTTTCGGGTCGCGCTCGCCGACGGCCGGCGGCTGCCGGCGGTGTTGGTCGGCGACGATCCCGACACGGACCTCGCGGTGCTGCGGGTCGACGGCGGGGATTTCTCGCACCTCGCGTTTGCCGATTCCGACGGCGTGCGGCCCGGGCAGATCGCCCTCGCCCTCGGCAGCCCGATGGGTTTTCAGCAAACCGTGACCGCCGGCATTGTCAGCGCGCTCGGCCGCTCGCTGCGCGGCGCCTCGGGGCGGCTGATCGACAACGTGATCCAAACCGACGCGGCCCTGAATCCCGGCAATTCGGGCGGGCCGCTGATCGACACGCGGGGCCGGGTGATCGGCGTGAACACGGCCGTCATCCGCCCGGCGCAGGGTCTGTGCTTTGCCATCGCCGGCAACATCGCCCGCTGGGTCGCCGGCTGGTTGATCAAGGATGGGCGCATCCGGCGAAGTTTCATCGGCATCGCCGGGCAGAACGTGCCGCTGCTGCGCAAGCTCGTCCGGCACCATCGTCTCGCCGTGAATTCCGGCGTGCTGGTGCTGTCGATCGAGCCGGGCAGTCCGGCGGCCGATGGCGGCCTGCTTGAAGGTGACATCATCATCGGCTTCGACGACGAACCGGTGCCGGCCATTGACGCGCTGCACAAACGGCTGACCGCCGACCGCATCGGCCGGCGCTCGATGCTGACGATCCTGCGCCATATCGAACGGCTGACCCTTCCGCTCACACCGCGTGAGACGCCCGGGGAACGACGCTGATGGTCGGATCCCCGGAACGCCCGGGCCGGCCGATGCGGGACCGCCAGTACCCGGCTTGGCCTCAGAGAAACAGGTTGAGGCCGGCGCTGACCCAGCCGAGGGCCCGGCCCCAGCCGGTGGTCGACCGGCGATGCCGGATGCCCTGCGGCAGGGACACCAGCCCCAGGCGGACCGCCTGGTGCAGCCAGAAGAACGCCGTCGTTTGCCGGCGCCGGCGTTGGCGCCGTGCCGCCAACTGCCACTCCAGGCGGTCGCAAGTGCACGCGAACACCAGGAGCTGCTTTTCGTCGGCCCGGGTCAACGTCCGGAGGGATTCATCAAATCGTGCAGACATGCGGCATCCTTGCGCAGTTGTTCACTGATCTCGTGGAACGGTCGCCAGCGGCGCAGGCGCGCACGGACGACGACGATGAGCGCGCCCGCCCCCGCGGCATACAGCAGGGCCAAGCCAGCCAGGACCGCGCCCCGCCACGGCTGCGTCCAGACGAGCACCAGGACGAGCAGCGTGAATGCGAAGCCGGTCAGGAGACCCAGGCCCGCGGCGGCGCCGGCGAACGCGGCCGTCGCCAGGGCGTGATCGCGCGCCTCCGCCGTTTCCAGCGCCGCGAGCTCCACCCGATGGTGGAGCGCTTCGACGGCGGCGTCGCCCACGAGGCCCAGCACCGAGGGGTCGGCGGGCGCGTCCGGCCCGTCGGCGCCCGGCGGGCCGGGTCGCGTCGCGGCTCGGGATTGGCCACACATGCGCGCCTAGCGGAACAGTCGGCCGAGCACGATGCCGAGGAACGCCCCCGCGGCGGCGGCAATGCCGACCGACTCGTACGGATGGGAACGCACCTGGGCGTCAAGCTGATCGGCCTGGCGTCGCGCGGTTTCGCGCAGGCGGTCGACCGCGGCGCGGCCTTCCGCCAGGGCCGTCCGCAACCGGTCGCGCACGGCGTCCAGCTTCTCGCCGGAGGCCTGGTCGGAATTCGCGAGCACGCTCTCGGCCTCGCGCAGCAGCTCCCGCAGGTCGTTGATGGTGTCTTGATTCAAGGTGGTGGTTTTGGTCGCGTCAGTCATGGCATCTGATAAATTTAAGGGTTGCGGTTGTGTGTGAGCGCGCCCCACCAGCGTCACCCGAAGCGGAACTCGAGCGGGCTCCCTCCGCCAATGCGCTGTCGGCGCCTCTCACCATAATCCCATCGCCCGGGTCTTGCCACTCGCAGCGGCACATCCTGGGAAGAAATCTCCCGGCGGGCCGGCTGGCCCTTCACCCTTTTTCCGTCGCGTCGTCCAGCGCGTGGAGCACGATGCCGGGGGTCAGCAGTTCCGGCAGGATGATCGGGGCGGCGCGGCCCGGCGCGTAGATCAGGTCGAAGGGGACGGCGTTGCGATTGAAGGAGGCGAGCGCCGCGGTGATCTGCGGATCCTTGCTCGTCCAGTCGGCCTTCAGCAGCACCACCTGATGGGTGGCGAAGGCGTCGAGCACGGCCTTGGAAGTGAACACGGCCGCCTTGTTGGCCTGGCAGGTGAAGCACCAGCGCGCCGTGAAGTCGACATAGACGACTTTGCCCTCGGCGCGCAGCTTGGCCAGGGTTTCCGGACTCCATTTCTGCCAGACGAGGTCGTAGCCGTTGGCGGATTGCAGCGGCCGCGACTGCGCCGGCCAGCCGATCAACAGGCCGGCGGCGAGCGCCAGGCCGGCGAGCGTGCGGCCGACGTACTGGCGCACGAGGCGGCCCGGCGTCTGACCGAAGCGGCCGTAGAACCACGCCGCCAGCGCCACCAGCGTGAGCCCGACGAGCATGTAGAGCAGCGCGTAGTCGTTGTCGCGCGTCTGCCCCGCCAGCACCCAGACGAGCCAGCCCACCGTGAGGTAAAGGGGGAAGGCCATCACCTGCTTGAAGGTCTCCATCCACGCCCCGGGTCGCGGGAGGAAGCGCACCAGGTCGGGGAACAGGGAGAGCACGAGGTAGGGCGTCGCCAGGCCGAGGGCGATGCAGGAAAACATCACGAGCGCGGCCGCGGGGGCCAGCGTCAGCGACGCGCTGAGCGCCGTCACCAGAAACGGCGCCGAGCACGGCGTGGCCACCACCGTCGCGAGCACCCCGGTGAAGAACGAGCCGCCGTAGCCCGCCTTGGCCTGCAGCCGCGCCCCGACGCCGGTGGCGGACAGGCCCACTTCGAAGAGGCCGCTGAGGTTGAGGGCGAACGCCAGCATGACCACGGCCAGGACGAAGACGACCGCGGGCTCCTGCAACTGGAAGCCCCAGCCCACCTGGCGGCCCGCCGCCCGGAACGTGAGCATGATGCCCGCGAGCACCCAGAACGACACCAGCACGCCGGCGGCGAAGACCAACCCGTGCAGGGTGACCTTGCGGCGGTCGGCGCCCGCCTGGTTGACGAAGCCCAGGATCTTGATGCCGAGCACCGGGAACACGCAGGGCATCAGGTTGAGGATCAGCCCGCCGAGAAAGGCCAGCGCGAGCGTGCCGATGAGCCCGACCGGGGCGGCGCCGGTCATCGTGGAGCCGGGCGCCGCGGCGGCGGCTCCGAAGGGCACGTCGACGCGAAGGCCCGGCACCGGCCCCTTGGCCAGCGCCAGCACCCCGAACAGGCGGGTCGGGTTCTGCGGTCCGGCGGGATCCACCGCCAACTGCATCGTCAGGCTGCCGTCGGGGCCGGGATGCACCACCTGCGCCCGGTCATAGGCGATGAGGCCGTCGTCGGCGAAGAAATGGAAGTCGGCGGGGGCCCAGGTTTCGCCGGCGGGCGGCACGATGCCAAGCGTCACGTGGCCGTCGGAACGGGTGGCGTTGAACCGCCAGCCGGTCGCCGCGTGGGGCAATTGGTTCTGCGCCGCGGCGAGCTTCGCGGCCCACTGCGCGTCGGGGGCGGGCGGGCCCCGCACCACCGGCAGGGTCAGGTCCAGGTCGGCGTCGCCGGGCACGCAGACATCCTTGCACATCAGCCATTCGACGCGGGCCTTCAGCGTGACGCTGGTGCCGGGCGCCAGATCGGCCGGCGGGGTCAGCATCACCGGAAAGAACACCTCCCCGTCGTAGCCGTTGCCGATGATCGTGCCGGTGGAGTCGCGCAGCACATGCGGCACGGGCCACTCGATGTCGCCGGCGTGCCAGCCGGCCGGAAGCGTCCATTTGATCGTCGTGGGGTAGCCGGTGCCCGAGTAGACCCAGTAGCTGTGCCAGTCGGGATCGTGCACCATGTGCAGCGCGACCTCGAACGGCCGGCCCGGCTGCACCCCGGCCACCGCCGGGACCAGGTCGACGGTCACCGCGCCCTTGCGGACCGGGGCGGCGGGCAACAGGGCCGGCCCGAGAAGGCAGGCCGGAATGACGCGGAGGAGAGCCGGCAACTTCATGGCGACGAGACTAGTGACGGTTGTGGGAGGCGCAACCGCGAGGATTCTTCCCCGGCGCCCGCTGGCAGTCCGAAAAAGGTAACCGATTGTTTGGCTGGCGACGAGGGCCGCGCGATCCTTATCCGGCGGGTTGCCGGCCCGGAATAATCATGTCACTGGTTGAAAGCGATGAAGACACGCGTGTTTGGTCGTACGGGAATCGAGGCGGGGGAGGTTGGCTTGGGCACGTGGCAGCTCGGTGGCGATTGGGGCGCCGTCCCGGACGAGACCGCGCTGGCCACGCTGCGCGCGGCTTATGAAGCCGGAGTCAATTTCCTGGACACGGCCGACGTGTATGGGGCCGGGCGGAGCGAGCAGTTGATCGGGCGGTTCCTCAAGGAGACTCACGCCCGCGTGTTCGTGGCCACCAAGCTCGGCCGGGCGGCCGACCCCGGGTGGCCGCAGAATTTCACCCGCGACGCCGTGCGCCGCCACACGGAGGCGTCGCTGCGGCGCCTCGGCGTCGAGGCCCTTGACCTCACCCAATTGCACTGCGTGCCGCCGGAGGTGCTGCGGCGGGGCGAACTCTTTGCCTGGCTTCGCGAGCTGCAGGCCGAGGGGAAGATCCGGGCATTCGGCGCGAGCGTCGAATCGATGGACGAAGCGCAATGGTGCCTCCAGCAGGAGGGCTGTGGGTCGCTTCAGATCATCTTCAGCGTCTTCCGGCAGAAGCCGGTCGCCGCCCTCTTCCCCGCCGCCCGGGCGCGCGGGGTCGCGTTGATCGTGCGCCTCCCCCTCGCCAGCGGCCTTCTCGCCGGCAAGTTCACCGCCGCGACCCGTTTTCCCGTCAGCGACCACCGCAATTACAACCGCGATGGCCAGGCCTTCAACGTGGGCGAGACGTTTGCCGGGCTGCCCTTTGCCCGGGGCGTCGAGCTGGCGGACGCCCTCAGGCCGCTGGTGCCCGCGGGCCTCACCATGGCCGGGATGGCGCTCCGCTGGTGCCTCGATTTCGAAGCCGTGAGCGTCATCATCCCGGGCGCCAAGAATCCGGAGCAGGCCCGCGCCAATTCCCGGGTGTCCGCGCTGGCGCCGCTCCCCGGCGAACTCCACCGGCGGCTGGCGGAGTTCTACCAGCGCGAGGTCCACGCCCACATCCGCGGGCCGTATTGATCCGGAGCGGGCCCGCGTCAGGTCGCAACCTCGCGGTGGATGCCGGTGGCGCGGGCGAACCGCACCGCCAGCAGCACGGCGGCGCAGCCCAGGCCGGCCGCGAGTCCCGTCCAGACGCCGCGCGCGCCCAGGCCGGCGGGGAAGGCCAGCAGGTAGGCGGCGGGCAGCGCGACGATCCAATAGGCGACGAACGTGATCACCGTGGGCACCTTGACATCGGCCAGCCCGCGGAGCGCCCCGGCGCTGACCACCTGGCCGCCGTCGAAGATCTGGAACACAGCCGCCACGAGGAGCAGCCGGGTGGCCAGCGCGGCGACGGTGGGGTCATTGGTGAAGCCGCGGCTGATCCAGCCGCCGGCGAACGTGAAGACCAGGGCGAATGCCCCCATGATGGCGGTGCCCAGGCCGAGGGCGCCGAAACCGATCGGCCGGAGGGCCTCGCGCTGCCCGGCGCCCACGGCCTGGCTCACGCGGATGCCCGCCGCCAGCGACAGGCCGAGCGGGAACATGAACGTGAAGGAGGCGCAACTGAGGGCGATCTGGTGGGCGGCCAGCGGCACCGTGCCGAGCCAGCCCATCAGCAGCGCGGCGGTCGAGAAGGCTCCGACTTCGAACGTCAACTGGCCGGCGACCGGCACCCCGAGATGCAGCATTTCGCGCAACGGGGGTCCGGCCACCCGGACGAGATCGCGCCAGCGGGGCAGCAGGACGCCCACGCCGGGCTGGCGGCGCAGCCAGATCCACAGCAGCCCCACGCTCAGCGTCCGCGCCGCGAGCGTCGACCAGCCCGAGCCGGTGAGGCCGAGCGCCGGCGCCCCGAGATGGCCGAAGATGAAGACCCAGTTGAAGAACGCATTCAGCGCCACGCCGGCAAACAGGATGACCATCGGCTGCCACGGCCGGCCGATCGCCTCGCTGAACTGCCGCAGCGCCTGAAACGCCAGCGTGGGCACCAGCGAGGCTGCGATGATCACGAAGAAGGGGTTGGCCGCGGCCACCACCTCCGGCGGCTGGCCGAAGCGACGGAGCTGGGTGGCCAGCGCGCCAAGCAGGAGCGCGAATATCACGCTCACCCCAAGCGCCAGCGCGAGGCCGTACCGCAGCCACAGGGCAATCTCGTCGCGCCGGCCGGCCCCGTGGGCCCGGGCCACGAACACCGACACCGGCACCAGCAGACCGAGGCTCACGACAAAGAAGAACCCGAAGACGCTGCCCGCGAACGCCGAGGCCGCCAGCGGCACCCGGCCCACGTGCCCGACCATCGCACTGTCCGTCAGGCCCATCAGCACCTGGCTCACCTGGCCGGCGGTGATCGGCAGGGCCAGCGCCAGCGTCGGGCGCAATTCGGCGAGGGTGGATTGGGGGGTGGACATGGCGGCCGAACGACGCGTGGGGCGGCTTGAGACGGTGCCGGAAAGCGCCTAGGCTGGCCGGCGATGAATTGGCGCCGCTTGCTGCCCTGGCTGGTGTTGCTGGTTTTGCTGGCTGTGATGCTCGCGTGGCCGCGGAGGCTCAAGCACGGATCGAGGGCCCCGGCGCCCGGCGGGTCCTCCGCCCCCGTCGACCTCACCCGGCACGACGGACAGACCATCGACTTTTCCAGCGGCCGGCCGGTGGTGACGGATACGCCGGCGGACCGTGCCGCGCTCGAGCGGACCCTGCGGGAGATGGCCGAGGCGGCGAAGACCGTGACGTTTGCTCCCCCACAGCCGGCGCCCCCCGCGGCGCCCGCGAAGAAGCCGGGCAGCTGAACCCTTGCCGCGGCGCGATCGACGGCGGGCGGGGCCGGCCTACCGGCCCTGGCGGACGCGAATCGTGTATTGCCGGGCGAGGTTGTTCGCGGAGGTGAACGTGACGGTTTCGGTCGACGAACCGGGGAGGGCGAGGTTGCGGAAAGGGGTCTCGTCGCCGATCGGGGCGCCCTGGTCGTCCTTGAATATGCAGTTGACCTGGACCACGAACGGCCGCGTCTCCCGATTGCGCACATTGGCAACGACCTCAAGGCGTCCGTCCGCCAGGACCCGTTCCTGCAGGCCGGTGCAGCTCACATTTTTTTGCGCCGTCTCGTCGAGCGCGACGAACTTGTCGGTGCTTTCGATCGTATATTTGGTCGAGTCCAGCGGCGCGAAGGGCCCCGACGAGGTGCGGCAGCCGGCCAGTCCGGCCGCCGCCAGGGCGAGCAGGCAGAGAAGGTTCCTTGGGTGTCTCATGGGTCGGAGGGTTGGGAGCGAGGCGGCGACGCCGGTCGGGGCGGGCGGGCTTTCCTTTCGGTCAGGCGGGTGGCAGCGGCCGGCCGGAAGCATAACACGGACGCAGGGCAGCGTGTCGAGTAGCGACGCGGGACGCAAGCGGCGCGGACTCACCGGCGCGTCGGCACGCCCGCGGCCGGGCGGATGGCAGGTCGCATGTTTGATGGTCGGCAGGAAGCCGGAGACACGGTGCCTCCCCCAAGGTTTCATCAAACCCCCGGGGCGGCCCCGCGCGACGAAACTAATTGGCGATCAACGGGCCTTCCGGGGCCGCCGGCGCGACCGGTTCCAGGCGCCGCCGCCGGAGCCACGCGGTGAACTGCTCCATGTAAGTGTAAATGACCGGCGTGACGTAGAGGGTCAGCACCTGCGATACCACCAGGCCGCCGACGACCGCCAGACCCAGCGGGCGGCGCGACGAGCCGCCCGCGCCGAGACCAAGCGCGATCGGCAGCGAGCCGGCCAGCGCCGCGCAGGTCGTCATCATGATCGGCCGGAACCGCACCAGGCAGGCCCGGTAGATGGCCTGCGCCGCCACCGCCTCGCCGCGGGCGCGCTCCGCCAGCGCAAAGTCGATCATCATGATGGCGTTCTTCTTCACGATGCCGATGAGCATGATGATGCCGACATAGCCCATGATGTTCAGCTCTTCGCGGAAAAGCCAGAGGGTCAACACGGCACCGAACGCCGCGGCCGGCAGCCCGGAAAGGATCGTGAGCGGGTGGATGAAATCCTCGTAGAGGACGCCAAGCACAATGTAGATGACCACCACGGCGAGGATCAGCAGCAGGCCCAGGCCCTGAAGCGAGGAGGTGAAGGCCTGGGCGGCGCCCTGGAAACTGTAGCTGATCGTCGCCGGCAGCTCCCGGCGGGCGAGGGCGGTGATCTCGGAGGTGGCCTGCCCGAGCGAGAAGCCCGGGCGCAGGTTGAAGGAAATGGTGACGGCCGGAAGCTGGCCGAGGTGGTTGACGGTCAGCGGGCCGACGTCGCGGGTGAGCCGGGCGACCGCGTCGAGCGGCACAAGCTTGCCGCCGGCGGAGCGCAGGTAGAGCAGCGACAGCGCGGACGGATCCTGCTGGAAACGCGGAGCCACCTCCATGATCACGTAATACTGGTTGGTGGGCGTGTAGATGGTGGAAACCTGGCGGGTGCCGTAGGCGCTGTAGAGCGCATCCTCGATCTGTTCCGGCGTGATGCCCAGGGTGGCGGCGCGGTCGCGATCGATCTCCACGTTCACCTGCGGGCTGGAGAGCTGCATGTCGGAATTCACGTCCTGCAGACCGGGCAGGGCCCGGATTTGCGTCTCCACCTTCGCCGCCGTGGCGTAAAGCTCCGACAGGTTGCTGCCGAAGAGCGTGAACTGGTAGAGCGCCTTGGTGAGGCTGCCGCCGATGCGGATGGGCGGCAGCTGCTGGGGATAGACGCGCAGCCCCGGCACCACCGCGAGTTCGCGGCGCAACCGCTGGACCACGACGGCCGCCGGCGCCCGCTCGTTGCGCGGCTTGAGCCGGATGAAGAAACGGCCGGAATTGAACCCGCCGCCGCTGGAGTGACCGCCGCCCAGGGCCGACATGAACGCTTCCACGGCCGGATCCCGGGCGATGATCGCCGCCGCCGCGCGCTGGTGCTGCACCATGGAGGCGAAGGAGATGTCCTGGGCGGCCTCCGTGAACGCGAAGAGGCTGCCGTCGTCCTCCATGGGGATGAACCCCAGCGGGAGGCGCAGGGCGACGACGACCGTCAGGACCACGGTAAGCAGCAGGGCGCCCAGGGTCGCCAGCCGGTGCCGCAGACAGACCTGCAGGGTGCGGTCGTAGGCGGCCAGCAGGCGGTCGAAGAGCCGCTCGAGGGCCACGTACATCCGGCCGTGTCCCCGCGTTTCGTGCGGCCGGTGCGGGCGCAGGAAGCGGCTGCAGAGCATCGGGGTGAGCGTGAGCGACACGAAGCCGGAAACCAGGATCGCCGCGGTGATGGTGACCGCGAACTCGTGCAGCAGGCGGCCCAACAATCCGCCCATGAACAGGACGGGAATGAAGACCGCGACCAGCGACAGCGTCATCGACAGGATGGTGAAACCGATCTCGCCCGAGCCCTGGAAGGCGGCGGCGCGCACCGGCCGGCCCTGCTCGATGTGGCGCACGATGTTCTCGAGCATGACGATGGCATCGTCGACCACGAACCCGACCGAGAGGGTCAGCGCCAGCAGCGACAGGTTGTCGAGCGTGTAGCCGCAGAAGAACATCACCACGAAGGTGCCCAGCATGGCCATGGGAATGGCGACCGCCGGGATCGCCGTGGCCCGCAGCGAGCGCAGAAAGAGGAAGATGACCAGCACCACCAGCGAGCCGGCGAGCAGCAGGGTGAACTGGACGTCGTCGACCGACTCGCGCACCGGCACGGACTTGTCATGCAGGATGTTGAGGCGGATGGAGGGCGGCAGTTGGGACTGGAACACCGGCAGCAGGGATTTGACGCGGCCGACGACCTCGACCGTGTTGGTGCCCGGCTGGCGCTGCACCGCCAGGATGATGGCGCGGACCTGGTTGAACCAGCTGGCGACGCGGTTGTCCTGCACGCTGTCGATCACCTGCGCCAGTTCGCCGAGGCGGACCGGGGCGCCGTGCCGGTACGCGACGATGATGTTGCGGAAGGCGGCGCTGTTATCGAGCTGGCCGGAGGCCACGACCGTGAGAGCCTGGTGCGGCCCGCTGAGCACGCCGGTGGGCAGGTTGACGTTGTGCGCGGCCAGCGCAGCCTGGACCTCGGAGAGGGCGATGCCGCGACTGGCGAGGGCGCGGGGGTCGAGCTCCACCCGGAGGGCGTACTTCTGCGAGCCGAAAACGTTCACCTGGGCGACGCCGTCGACGGTGGAAATGCGCTGGGCGAGGATGGTCTCGGCGTATTCGTCCACCACCGAAAGGGGCAGCGTGCGCGAACTGAGCGCCAGATAGAGGATGGGCGCGTCGGCGGGATTGGTCTTCCGGAAGGACGGCGGCGCCGGCATGTCCGACGGCAGCAGACGCTGCACGGCGGCGATGGCGGACTGGACGTCCTGGGCCGCCGCGTCGATGTTGCGGCTGAGGCTGAACTGCAGGGTGATCTGCGTGCTCCCGAGCGAGCTGGTCGAAATCATCGAATCGATGCCCGCGATGGTGGAAAACTGCTGTTCCAGCGGCAGGGCCACCGCCGAGGCCATCGTCTCCGGCGTGGCGCCGGGCAGGGAGGCCGAGACCACGATGGTGGGGAAGTCGACGTTCGGCAGGTCGCTCACCGGCAGGAGCCGGTAGGCCATGACGCCGAAGACGCAGAGCGCCCCGGTCAGCAGCGTGGTCATGACCGGCCGGCGGATGCACAGCTCGGGCAGGTTCATGGCCCGGGGGCGCTGGTCACCGCCGTCGGGGCGGCCGCCGCGTTGAGTGTCGTCAGCTCGACCCGGGCGCCGGGCACGAGCCGGAGCTGGCCGTCGGTCACGACCGTTTCGCCGTCTTTCAGCCCGGACAGGACGATGGTGAGCCCCTCGGCCGTGCGCCCGATCTTCACGGGGCGCAGCTCGACCGTGCGATCGGCGTTCACGACGTAGACCTGGCTGCCGTCCTGGCCGGTCTGCACCGCGGCGTCGGGCACCAGCAGGACATTCGGGTCCTCGCCGAGCAACGTCTCGACGTCGACGGATTCGCCCGGCCAGAGCGTGTGGTGTTCGTTGGCGAAGTCCGCCTTGGCCAGGATCATGCCGGTGGTGGGGTCGACGGTGTTGTCGATGAATTCCAGCCGACCCTCCGAGGTCTGCGGCGGACTCTGGTGGGAAATGGCGTCGACGGTGACCGGGCCGGCGGTCCGCGCGGCGCGCAGGCGGGGCAGGATCTGCTGGGGCACGGCGTAGGCCACCGAGATCGGCGCGAGCTGGTTGATGGTGACGATGGTGAAGCTGTTGTCGTTCGCCTTCACCAGCGCCCCTTCGTGCAGGTTGAGCTGGCCGGTGCGCCCGCCGATGGGGGCGCGAATCTCGGTGTAGCCGAGCTGCAGCTCGGCGTTGGCCACGGCGGCCTGCTTCGACTGCACCTGGGCGCGCGTGGTGTCGACGTCGGTGAGCAACTGGGCGAGCTGCTCCTTGGAGATCGCCTGCTGCTGGTCGAGTTGCTGGTAGCGCGCCGCCTCGACCGCGGCATTTCCGGCCTGGGCTTCGGCATTGACCAGATCGGCGCGGGCGATGCGCAGTGCGTTTTCAAACGGGCGCCGGTCGAGCGTGACCAGCAGGTCGCCCGCCGTGACATCCTGGCCCTCGCGGAAGTGGATGGCGTCGATCACGCCGTCGACGCGGGACTGGATGGCGACCGAGCGCAGGGATTGCACCGTGCCGATCGCGAACTGCCGCAAGGGGAGCGTCCGCCGCACGACCCGGCCGACTTGGACCGGCACCGCAGGCAGGCTGGCCGCCGGGGTGCCGCCCGACCGGCTGCAACCCGCGGCCAGCAGCGCACCCGCGAAGGCGGCGAGGACGGCGCCGCGCCGGGCGCGGGTCTGTTTACGTTCAACCGGCGGCCTGGAGGTCGGAGGCATGGGTGGAGAGGGAAGATGGGTGGGCAGGGCGGAGCCGGCAGGCGAGCAGATTCCCACGGATGATCAGCAGGTCGTCGATCAGCGCCTCGCGCCGGGCCGGGGGAATGCCGGCAAGGTATTCCTCGCGCAACCGCGTCCCGAGGCTTCTCAGACGGCGCAGGACCCGCCGGGCCTTCGGCCGAAGATGCAGGCGGTAGGCCCGCCCGTCCCGCGGATCCGGCCGGCGCTCCAACCAGGCGGCGGCGCGCAACCGGGAGATGTGGCGGCCGACGGTGGCGGCCTCGAGGCGGAGCCGGCCGGCGACGTCCCGCTGGCGGCAGCCGGCCTGCCGGGCGACCTGGCGCAGGATCAGCCATTGGGCGCGGGTCAGCCCCAGCCCCGCCTGGCCGACCCGCCGGTCAAACTCGCGGCGGAGCAGATGGCTCAGCTCGTGGAGGAGGAAACCCGGGCGGCGTTCGGTGGCGCAGGTGGCGGACATGGGGAGCTGAAATGCTAAGCTGGCTTACCAGTTTGGCAAATGACGCCCGGGCGCCGCCCGCGGTTTCCCGGATCGCCCGCGCTTGCGGGCGCGGCCGCCGCCGCCAACATGACGGCATGCCCGGTTTTGTGCTGGCCCTGGATCAAGGCACCACTTCGTCGCGGGCCATCGTTTTCGACCGCCACGGCCGTGCGCGGGCGACGGCGCAGCAGGAGTTTTCCCAGCTCTACCCCCGCCCGGGATGGGTGGAGCATGACCCGATGGAGCTCTGGGAGAGCACCCGGCGCGTGGCGCTGGGCGCCGTGGCGGAAGCCAATCTCACCGGCGCCGCCATTGCCGCCATCGGCATCGCGAACCAGCGCGAGACCACGCTGTTGTGGGAGCGCCGCACCGGCCGGCCCGTCGCGCGGGCCATCGTCTGGCAGGATCGGCGCACGGCCGGACCGTGCGCGCGGCTCCGAGCGCGGGGCTTGGAAGCGTGGGTCCGCCGGAAGACGGGTTTGGTGCTGGACCCCTATTTTTCGGGCACGAAGCTCGCGTGGCTGCTGGATCAGGTGCCCGGTGCCCGGCGGCGGGCCGGCCGCGGCGAGCTCGCCTTCGGCACGGTCGATTCCTGGCTCATCTGGCAGCTCACCGGCGGCCGGGTGCACGCCACCGACGTTTCCAACGCCTCGCGGACGCTGCTGTTCAACCTGCGGACGGGCGATTGGGACGATGAGTTGCTCCGGCTGCTGCGGATCCCCCGCGAGGTGCTGCCGGCGGTGCGGTCGAACAGCGAGATCTACGGCGAGGTCGCGACCCTGCGGGCGTTGCGCGGGGTGCCCATCGCGGGCGTGGCGGGCGACCAGCAGGCCGCCCTCTTCGGCCAGGCGTGTTTCCGCCCGGGGATGGCGAAGAACACCTACGGCACGGGCTGCTTCCTGCTGCTGCACACCGGCGCCCGCGCGGTCGCGTCGCGCCACCGGCTCCTTACCACCGTCGCCTGGCGCCTCGATGGACGCACCGAATACGCGCTCGAAGGCAGCGTGTTTGCCGGCGGGGCGGTGGTCCAGTGGCTGCGCGACGGCCTGGGGCTGATCCGGCGATCGGCGGACGTGGAAGCCCTGGCCGCACGGGTGCCGGACCACGGGGGCGTCTATTTTGTCCCGGCCTTCACCGGTCTCGGGGCGCCGCACTGGGATGCCGGGGCCCGCGGCACCATCGTCGGCCTCACCCGCGGCACCACCGCCGCGCACCTCGCGCGCGCCGCCCTGGAGAGCATCGCCTTCCAGAGCGCCGACCTGCTGGCCGCGATGGAGGCCGACGCCGGTCTCCGTCTGCGTGAATTGCGGGTCGACGGCGGCGCCACGGTCAATGCCGCGCTCATGCAGTTCCAGACCGACCTGCTGCGGGTCCCGGTGGTGCGCCCGCGCACGCCCGAGACCACCGCCTTGGGCGCCGCCTACCTCGCGGGCCTGGCCACCGGGGTCTGGAGGAACCGCGACGAGATCGCGGCCCTCTGGCGGGCGGAGCGGCGTTTCCGGCCGCGGCTCGCGGCGGCGGCCGCGTCCGAACGGCAGGCGCACTGGCGGCGCGCCGTCGCGCGGGCGAAGGGATGGGCCCGGGACTAGGCCAAGGGTGGTGGCACGGCCGCGCCCGGGATTTCCGCGCGCCTGCTTCCATGGTTGCCAGCCGCGGCGATGCGCCCAGCATCGCAGCTGCCACCTGCTTTCTGCATGAAACCAAGCCCTGCCCGCTTTCGTTCGGTTTGCGCGTTGGTCGTTTTGATCCTGGCGGCGGGTCCGCCGCTCCGGGCCGTGGATTCGGATGTGGCCGGCTTGCAGGCCAAGGCCGAAAACGGCAACGCCATTGCCCAATACAACCTCGGGCTCATGTACGCCCAGGGGCAGGTCGTGCCGCGGGATCCCCTCGAAGCCTATGTCTGGCTCAGCCTGGCGGCGGAGAACGGCACGACCGGCCGGGCGCTCAAGGAACTCACGGACACCTTCTCCGCCGAACAGCTCAGGACCGCCCAGGCGCGCCTTGCGGCGCGCCGTCGCTCCCTGCCCACGGTGGTGTCGGCGGCCGCGGCGCCATCATCACCCGCCCCCGCCCGCGCGGCGCCCGCCGCGCCCACGGAGCCGGCGCCTCCACCGGTCGAAATGATTCCGGTGCTGACCCCGGCCGGACCGGAGGCGCCCGCACCGTCCGTGAGCGGAGGCTCATGCGCCGACGAGCTCAACACGCTGCGAATGGACCGGGCGCAGCTCGGCGCCGCGCTGGCCGCCGCCGCGCACGAGGCGGAGACCCCCAAGACCAACCTCGCCCCCCGCGCGAAGGATATCATCAAGATGCAGACGCAACGCGATTAACAGCG
>JBJKRD010000184.1:0-8796 GCA_046704925.1 Opitutaceae bacterium
TTGGGGCCCCCGTCGGGTTGTTTTTTTTTATTTTGGGGGGGGGCCCGGGAGGGGGGGGCCCCGGCCGCCCCCCCGCGACGGGACCGCGCCCCCGCGGGCCGCGGCGGACCGTGGCCTCGGAAGAGGAATTGCCCACGGCGTTGCTCTGAGGCGATCCACGCCGCGCTGCGCTTCCCGGCGTGCCGACGATCAGCCCAGGCGGTTGGCCGGTCGCGGGACGCCGGGTATTGCCTCGACCGCGCCCGCGGCGCAGCCTGCCGGCATGAAATGCCCGGTTTGGATCTTGGGACTGCTGTTCCCGTGGCTGGCGCTGGCGGCCGGGGTTCCGGCGAAGACGATGATCGTGGCGACCAAGGAGGCACCCCCTTTTGTCATGAAGGAGACGGATGGCACGTGGACCGGTCTGAGCATCGAGCTGTGGCGCGACATCGCGGCCCGGCTCGGCTTCCACTACGAGTTCCGTGAGGTGCAAACGCCCGAAGAGTTGGTCGACGGCGTCGCTACCGGCCGGTTCGATGCGGCGGTGGCGGCGATCACGGTCACCCCCGCGCGGGAGCAGCGCGTCGATTTCACCCAGCCGTTCTTCAATTCGGGATTCAGCATCGCCGTGCCCCGCAGCACGGAGAGCGGCTGGCGCGCAACGTTGGGGGCCTTCTTTTCGTGGGATTTCGCCCGCCTGGTCGGGGCGCTGGTGCTGGTGCTGCTCGCGGCGGCGGCGGGAGTCTGGCTCTGCGAGCGGCGGGCCAATCCCGAGCAGTTCGGGGGACCGCCGGCCCGGGGCCTGGGCGAGGCCTTCTGGTGGTCGGCCGTCACCATGACCACGGTGGGTTACGGGGACAAGGCGCCGCGCACGCTGGGCGGAAGGCTGGTAGCCATCGTCTGGATGTTCACCAGCGTGGTGCTGATTTCGAGTTTCACGGCGACCATCGCCTCGTCGCTCACCTTCCACCGGCTCGACACCGAGATACGCGGCCCGGCGGACCTGCGGCACGCCACGGTGGCCGCGGTGCGGACGTCGACTGCCGAGGATTACCTGCGGTCGAGGAACATCCGCCTGTATCCGGCCGACACGGTCGACCAGGCCCTGCGGGCGGTGGAGACCGGGGCCGCCGAGGCCTGCGTCTATGACACCCCGATCCTGCGTTATGCCGTTCACGCGCATCCCGCGCTGATCGTGCTGCCGGTCACCTTTGAGCCCACGAATTACGCCATTGCCCTGCCGCAGCACAGCCCGATTCGCGAAGCGGTCGACGTGGCGCTGCTCCAACAGGTGCAGGGCGACGCCTGGCGGGCCCAGGTGGAGCGTTACATCGGCGACTGAAGCGGCCGGCTCACCCGTGGAAGGGCAGCTGCGAGTCCGCAGCGGCCATCATCTGGCGCAGGCGGGAGACGCGGCACTTCTCCGCGCGCCAGATGGCCTCGAGGCGGGCATAATCCTGCTCCTTCGTTCCGGTGACGATGCAGTAATCCTGCTGGCTCCACTGCTCGACCTCGTACAGCGCAGTCTTCATGCGCCGCTCGATCTGTTCCCGGTTTTCCTGCCCGCGGCCCACCAACCGGCTGTAGATGGTCTCCATGTCCGGGGGCATGATGAAGACGCTGATCAGCCGGCCCCGCATGGTGGAGTGACTCTCGAAGGCCTGGCGGAAGGCGCGCGCCCCCTGCACGTCGACGTTGACGACGAGGTCGACCTGGTGGGCGAGGCGGTTAAACACGGCGCTCTTGCGCGTGCCGTAGCGGGCGGTGTGCACATGCGCCCACTCCAGCAGTTCATCGTTGGCCACCGCGGCGTCGAACTCGGCGTCGCTGAGGAAGTGATAATCCACGCCGTTTCTTTCGTCCTCCCGGGGGGCGCGGGTGGTGCAGGTGACGACACGCTCGACCTGCGGATGGGTGGCGACCAGCCGCTTGCACAGGGTGGTCTTGCCGGTGCCGGTCGGACCGGCAATGAGCAGCAGAATGCCACAGACTTCGGTCGGCGGGTGAATCATGGGGCCTAGTAGGTGAAGGCGACGCCGGTGAGCAGAACCCCGTACGCCAGCAGGATGGCGCCGCAAATCCGGGCCCGCGTGGGCCGGGCAAAGAGCCACTGGAACCAGTCGCGCAGGCGGTAAGGCACCGCGGCGAGGTAGAGCGCGACCACAATGGCCACAAAAACGAAGGTGACCATGAACAGCCGCTGGGGGTGTTCAAACTCCATATAGGCCGCCCCGAGCAGGGGAGTCGCGGCCAGCAGGACCAGGACGCTCAGGCCCCGGACGGCGAGAAAATCGGGCACGTATTTGATCGACAGCACGCCGAGGGCGGCGAAACCGAGGACCCACGGCACGTTGGAATTGCCGAGGAGGCGGTCGGCGGCGCCCATGTCGGCCAGCCGGACAAGAAACCACAGCAGGCCGCCGCCGAACAACACCAGCGTGGCGGCGGGCGAGCGCGGCAGCGCCTTGCAGGTCGCGATCACCACCGGGCTGTTGAGCAGGAGCAGGATGCCGAGCACCGCAAGCAAGAGCCCGGGAAGCAAGGTGGCGAGGAAAAGCGACATGCGGAGCGTGGTTTCACCCCGGAGCAGACCGGGTCGCCCGTCACATTTTGGGGCGGGCGGCGCGCGGTCAAGACTCCACTCCGGCGGGCGCGGGCTCGCCGTAGAGCGCCGCAGCGGTGGCGCGCTCGATGCGCACCGGCACCAGCTCTCCGACCAGCGATTCCGCGGTGTTGAAGTGCACGGTGCGATTGCCGCGGGTGCGGCCGGTGTAGCGCCAGCCTTTCCGGTCCGGGCCCTCCACCAGCACCTCCTGCACGGAGCCGACCAGCGCCTGGTTCCGGCGGCGCGAGTTTCCCTCCAGCACGCGAAGCAGGATCTGGTTTCGCTCCTCCTTCACGGCCTCGGGCACCTGGTCCGGCATTGCGGCCGCCGGGGTGCCGGAGCGGATGGAGTATTTGAAGATGTAGGCCATGTCGTAATTGACCGCCATGAAGAGCTCCCGCGTCCGGGCGAAATCCTCCTCGGTCTCCCCGGGGAAACCGACGATGATGTCCGTTGAAAAGACCATGTCCGACCGGACGGACCGCAGGGCGGCGACGATTTCCAGATAGCGTTCGCGGGTGTAGGGCCGGTTCATCGCCCGCAGGATGCGGTTGCTGCCCGATTGGAGCGGCAGGTGCACGCACTCGCAGAGCTTCGGCAGCCGCCGGTAGGCGTCGATCAGGTCGGCCTTGAAACCGCACGGATGCGGGGAGGTGAAGCGGATGCGGGCCAGGCCCTCCAGGGCGTGCACCCGCTCAAGCAACTCGACGAAGGCGGTGACGCCCCCGCGGCGCGGCTGGTCACGGCGGCCGTAGCTGGTCACGATCTGGCCCAGCAGCGTGATTTCGCGCACTCCGCGCTCGGTGAGGGCCCGGCATTCCGCCACGATTTCCTCGGGCGGTCGCGACCGTTCATCCCCCCGGGTCTTCGGCACGATGCAGAAGGCGCAGCGCATGTCGCAGCCCTGCTGGATGGAGACAAAGGCCGTCACCGGACGCTCGTCGAGCACGTGGTCCCGGATGGCATTCTGGGAACCCGCCTCCTCGGCGGTGTCCACGATCGTGTTGCCCGTCAGGATGCCCGCGGCCCGGGCGGCGCGCAGGTTGTCCAGATAACCCGGCACCTGGTGGAATTTCTGGGTGCCGACGACGAGGTCGAGGTCCGGCAGCTGATCCAGCAGCGCCGCGCCGCGGTTCTGGGCCATGCAGCCGAGGATGCCGAGGATGAACTGCGGCTGCCGCCGCTTGCGCGCCGCCAGGTGACCCGCCTTGCCGATGGCCTTCTGTTCAGCCAAGTCGCGGATGCTGCAGGTGTTGAGCAGCATGATGTCGCAGTCGTCCTCGTGCGGCACGATGCGGTAGCCGCGAGCGCGGAGCAGGGCCGCGACGGCCTCGCTGTCGCGTTCGTTCATCTGGCAGCCGTAGGTTTTGATGTGGACCCGGTTCACGCGTTCGGGACCCGAGGTAAGTATTCACGGTATCCGGCGCGTCAAACGGGAATCTGCCGGACGGGTCCGGGAGCGGCTGGACCGGAGCCGGCGGCAATGGCCGGGCGCGCACCTTGCGGGGGCGCCTGAGCCGGGTCGAAGGGGCGACCGCGCGGAAAATTTTGTTTCGCCTGCCAAGCGCGGGGCGTTTTCCTCGTTGCTCATGGGACTGTTGGATCGGTTTCTCCCGAAAAATGCGCCCGGGGCGTCCGGCAATTCGCCTGCGCCACCGCCAGCGGCGCCCGCGACGCCGCCCGAACCCGGAACGGCGGAGGCCGGCGCGGCCGAAAGCAAACCGGCAGCGGAGAATCCGGCAACCCCGGACGCGGCTCCCAGGCCGGCGTCGCCGGCTCCCGCCGGCGGCGGCGCCCTGGCGCATCTGAAACAGGCGCGCGAGGCGCTGGAGGCCCGGGACCTGGCCGGCGCGATGGCGATATATGAGGAGGTGCTCGCCGCGGCGGGTGACCGCCCGGATATTCTCGTCACCATCTCGGGTGACCTGGGGGTGACGGGACACACGCAGGAGATCATTGCCCTGATCGGGCCGCGCTACGACGCCCAACGGCATGGACCGGCGACCGGTTTCAATCTGCTGCAGGCCTACCTGGCGGTGCGGGATCCGGAGGCCGCCCAGCACGTGCTCGACGTTCTGTTCGCCTTGGAGCGTCCGGAACTGCAGGAGCGTCTGTTCGGGTTCTCCAACGTGATTGCGGACATGATGCTGCTGCAAAGCGAAGGGGCGATCGCTCCTTCGCCGCCGACGGCCGGGGGCCCGGATTCAGGCGCCACCAAGATCGACCTGGCGACCATCAGCAAGCCCATCTGGTTCTATGGCCTCGAGCCGCTGCCCGGCCTCCTGCCGCCGAAGGAAGGCCGGCTGCGGCGCGTGGCCTTCGGCCAGTTGGCCGTGTTGGGGCTGAAGGATCCGCAGGCCGCGACGAATCAGCCGGAGGACGAACTGGGCCGGCTGTCGCGGGGCATCCCCCTGTGGCTCTCGGAGATGCTGCTGCACAGCGGCAATTATTCGTCGGTGGCGGCGGTGGCCACGATGCAGCGCGAGCGGTACTCCGTGTTCGCGGCGGAATGGGCGCCGGAAAACATCCGCCAGTTGGTCGAATCGACCGAGGGCGGGCTCGATTATGTCTTCATCGGCACCCTCGAGCAGAAACACGCCGACTATGAAATGGTGCTGCGGGTCTGGGAGGTGAAAAAATTTCGCGAGCGCAAGGCGTTCAAGGTGCGCTGGACCCCGGCGACGGCCGACCAGGCGCTGGAACAGTTTGGCGCCCAACTCCGCAGTTTCATGGAATTCACGCCGTACCCCGCGGGCCAGGGGCTGGCGTACGCGCCGCCGGTCCGCCTGCGGGACTACATCGAGGCGCTCGGCGCCGGCTTGACCCTGTTTCTCGTCGAAAAACAGGTGCTGCCGCCCGCCCGTCTCGTGCTGCCGGCCGACCTGGTGAAGAACCTCGGCCAGAGCGCGGCCGCCTCGGAAGTGGCGGCGTTGCTGGCCTTGGGAGTTCATGCCCGCGCCCGCCGCCTGGGCCTGGCCATGCCGCCGGTGCCCGGGACGCTGCCCGACACGCCGGCGGTGGCGGGCGCCCGCCGGCATCTCGGCCTGTAGGCGCCGCCCCGGCCCGCTCCGCCATGCCCCGCCAGCGTATCGAAGATGTCCGGATCCAGGCGACGCATCCGCTGATCTCGCCGGCGGTGCTGGCCGAGGAACGGCCCCTGGACGACGCGGGCGCCGAATACATCGCCCGGAGCCGGGCGGCGGTGGAGAACGTGGTGCTCGGCCGCGACGACCGGCTGCTGACGGTCGTCGGTCCATGTTCCATCCATGATCCCGCGGCGGCGCGCGACTACGCGGCGCGGCTGCACAAGGAAGCCGCCCGCCACGCCGCGGAACTGTTCGTGGTCATGCGGGTGTATTTCGAAAAGCCGCGCACCGTCATCGGCTGGAAAGGGCTGATCAACGATCCCGAGCTGGACGGCAGCTTTCGGATCAACCGGGGCCTGCGCCTCGCGCGGCAGCTCCTGCTCGACCTGGTGGCCCTGCGCCTCCCGGCGGCCACGGAGTTTCTCGACACCACGCTGGGCCAGTATTACGCCGAGCTGATCACCTGTGGCGGCATCGGGGCGCGCACGGTGGAAAGCCAGGTGCACCGCGAGCTGGCCTCCGGCCTGTCCATGCCGGTCGGATTCAAGAACCGGACCGACGGGGATGTGCAGGTGGCGGTCGACGCCATCTGCTCGGCGCGCCATCCGCACTGGTTTCCCTCGCTGACCCGGGATGGCGCCCCGGCGGTGCTGGGCACTTCCGGAAATGACTGCGGCCACCTCATCCTGCGCGGCGGTGCGCGCGGACCGAATTACGCGGCGGCCGACATCCAGGCGGCGGTGGACCTGCTGCGCGGCGCGGGCCTGCCGCCGCGCCTGATGGTGGACTGCAGCCACGCCAACAGCGGAAAGGATCCGGCCCGGCAGCCGGCCGTGGCCGCGGCGGTGGCGGCGCAGATCGCGGGCGGCAGCCGCGCCGTTTGCGGCGTGATGCTCGAAAGCAATCTGGTGGGCGGGGCGCAGGAATACCGGACCCGGCCGCTGGTTTACGGCCGCAGCATCACCGATGCCTGTCTGGGCTGGGAGCAAACCGTCCCCGTGCTGGCGGAGTTGGCCGCGGCGGTGCGGGCGCGCCGGGGCGCGAAATGACCCGCGCGGCGGAAATCGTCGCCGCCTTGCGGGCGCGGCGCAACGAACGGGACATCGCCGGGCAGCGCCGCTACGGCATCCGGCCGCGCGGCGAGCATCTGGGCATCCGGGCGCCGGTGTTGCGGGAACTCGCCCGGCGCCACCGGCGCGATCACGCCCTGGCGCGGGACCTGTGGGCGACCGGAGTGCACGAGGCGCGGATCCTCGCCGCCCTCGTCGACGATCCGCGGCTGGTCACGCGCGGCCAGATGGAGCAGTGGGCGCGCGAGTGCGACAACTGGGGGGTGACCGACGCCTGCTGCGGTGTCCTCTTCGACCGCACGCCCTTCGCGATCGAAAAGGCGCACCGGTGGAGCGCCCGTCGGGCGGAGTTCGTGAAACGCTGCGGCTTCGTGCTCATGGCGGGCCTGGCGGTGCATCGCCAGGAGCTGCCCGACGCCGTGTTTGAGGGATTTCTCCCGGTGATCCGCCGCGAGTCGACCGACGGGCGCAATTTTGTGAAGAAAGCGGTCAACTGGGCATTGCGCCAGATCGGCAAGCGCAATTCCCGGCTGCGGGGGGCGGCGCTCCGTTGCGCGCGGGAGATCCGGGAGATCGATTCACCGGGCGCACGGTGGATCGCCGCGGACGCGCTGCGGGAGCTGACGCGCCGCCGCCGGCCCCGGTCGGGCGCTTGAACCGGCCGACGAGACGACACCGGCGCGATCCAATGAGCCGACGGGGTGCGTGGGGGCGGATCTCAGTTGGCGGATGGCGCCGCCGGCCGCGCGGCCATCACCCGGATCATCAGCCGCGGTCCTTTTCCGTTCGGCCGCATGACGGCCAGACCGATTAGACCGGCGCTGTTGAGCAGGGGCACCCGCGGGGCGGTCAACGCCAGCCGGCAATTCAGCGCCGGTTTTCCGTAGAGAAGCAGCCGGAAACCCATTGAGTAAACCCGCGCCTCGGCCGGGAGGCCCCAAGCTTCCGGGGCCAGGGCGTCAAACGGTCCGCTGAGGTCAAAATTAACCTCGGTGATGCGTCCCCCGTGGGTCGCGATCGACCACCACGGGAGGTCGAGGACCTTGAACAGGATCTCCCGCACTCCGGGCGTCTGGCTGGCGATCCGGAAGAAATCGGTCATGGCGGGCATGAAACCGGCATAGGCCCGCTCCTCGCTGGCGGTGACCTGGAACGGTTCCAATTGGGCCCTTTCCCGGGCGATCCGGTCGGGAGGGAAAGGTCGCCCACCGACGTCGAAGGAAAACGGTTGGTTACGCAGGGAGGCATCGGCGGCGAGGATCCGGGAGATCCGCACCAACAGGGCGGCGGTGCCATCGAGGCCCAAGCCCAGGAACTGCGGGCTTACGAGCGAACCCGACCACAGGTCTTTCGCGCCGGCGCCGCCGGTGGCCCTGGCATAGGGGCCGAAGACATGGATCAGGATGCCCGTGAGCGGGCTGGGGGCGAAATCGATCTGGCGGCCGTTGCTCAGGTAGAGCGAAAAGGCCGGGGTACGCAGCTTTTGCTCCTCCGGTTTGATGTCGTTGATCGACAAAACCACGGCCCACTGACGAAGACGGTTCTTCTCGATCGCCTGCACGAGAACCGTGACCGTGTCACCTTTTTGCGGGCGCACATCGGGGCCGGCCAAAACGATGCCCTCGGTCGGCACGGACACCTTGGTCAGATCCAGGCTGACTGCCGGCAGCCAGGCCACGGGCGTGAAATCCGGCATGACGGGCGCCGGGGTCTCGGCGCCGAGATGCATCGACACCCCGCACAACATCCCGAACCAGACAATGGGCCGCAGCCGGCCGGACAACGCTCGACGCATCGCCGGATGCTGGCATGCAGGGGCGGCGCGGCCAGAGCAAATCCACCGCCGCCGGCCGGTCGACCCGCGGCGCTTCAACCGGTCCGGGTGGCGGCGGTGGCCAGTTGTCCGCAGCCGGCCGCGATGTCGAGTCCGCGGCGCTGCCGCACGGTGCTGGGCAGACCGTGTTCGGCCAGGATGGTTTGAAAGCGCCGCGCCGCCACCTGGTCCGAGGGCGCGCCGGCATAGCCTTCGGTGCGATTCAGGGGGATGAGGTTGACC
>JBJKRD010000185.1:0-5637 GCA_046704925.1 Opitutaceae bacterium
CGTCAGGGCGGTCGCCATGAAACCGAGCAGTGACTCCTCGTCATCGACCACCAAGACGGTGATGGCAGGGGACTTTGGATTCTCAGCGACTTGATTTTCGACGCTCAATGTTGGGGAGTGGAAGGCAACCGGCGCGGCGGCAACGAAGATGGCGACGGGAAGACCGGGTATCGATCGCCGTTATGTAAATTGATGAATTAACGACATATACCGTGTCAAGCGAGCCGATTTCCATACGGCAGGGGAATCTCCAAAACCACGCGGCGACAGCCCCGCGGTTGGTGGCTGCGCGCTTCCCGTGTCTCCGGTCGCGGACGTTGCCCGAGGGCCGGCGGTGGCGGCGGAAGGTCAACGTTCGGCTGACTGGCGGGTACCGCTGCTCGAATTGTTGCTGGCCGGCGGCGAAGACGACGAAACTGAAGACGACGAAGCCGAAGAGGAAGCCGGCGCGGAATAGCTCGGTGCCGGCGCCGAGGATGACATCCGGGGCGCGGAGCCGCCCCCGCCCCCGCTGAAGCTGCGACCACCGCCGGACGAATAGGTCCGGACGGCAGCGCGTTCACCGGTGACCGCGGGCCGGTTCCAAGTGCCGGTCGGACGATAATTGCGATCGCCGCTTCGCGCCGCGCGCCAGCGTTGGGGGTTCGGGTCCGTGCCCGCGGCCTGATAGGTCGGCCCCGGAGGACGGCGGTGCCAATCCGACCGGTCCGCTCCGTTGCCGCGGTGGTCGGCGTCCCGGTCGCGGTTCCGCCAATCGGAGGAAGGGGGCCGGCCGCCGCGGTCGTTGTCCCAGGTGACCGGACCGCGCGGATACCAGCGATGCGGCCCCTCCTGGGCGTAGCCGCCCGCCGGCCGCCCATCGTGGTCGCGATCGTTGTCGCCGCGCCGGGCCGGCCCGCGCGCAACCCGCCGCGAGCCGAAATAATCCGCCCCGTAGATGGGCAGGAACGGATAGAGCCCCCACAGGGCATCGTAGCCGCCGTAATAGCCGCCAAAGGAATCCCAGCCGTACCACGGGTCGTTGTACCAATTGTCGTAATAGGGCGGGGCGGTGCCGGCGATCTCGGCCGGCTCGGGCCCTGCGGTGTAGCTGGGCAGCACGTCGGTCACGGCGAACCCGCCGGCCTTGCCCTGCCAGGCGACTTTGACCCGAAAGACCACGTCGGCCTTCATGAGATCGCCCGTGTACCGGTCGTTGGCGCCCACGAAGCCCTCGTCGATCAGGAACTGGACCACGCCGATTTCCACCTTCTTGAACTCCGCCGGGGACAATTGGCCCCGGTTGTCGGCCACGACGATGGCGTAGGTGTGCCGCGCCCGTCGCATGGTCGACTGGGCGGAATAGGTGGTGCAGCCAACGGTCAGCAGGGCCAGAGCAAGCCCAGCCAGGAGACCGACGACGACGCGGGAGTTTTTCATGACGACCTCCTCCAAGGGATTGGAGCCGGTTATCCCGTAATTTATTCCCGGAGGGCCGGGGGCTCAAGCTTCAAACGGCGGGCGGCCGCCGGCGCGGTCAGTTTACCTGACACGGCGTCACGAATTGCAGGCGACGTTCACCCGCGGACCGCAGCGCCGACACGCCTACTTTTCGATCCGGGTCCCGCTGGCCAGCAGGGTCTCGAAACACGGCTCCTCGCTCTCGCGGGAGACGGCCGTCACCTCGACCTGGTGGAATCCGGCCTTCTTGAGAAAACCGTGCAGCGCGCTCTCCTTGAATCCCAGCCACAGGTCCCCGTAAAGCTCGTGCGCCTTGTCGAACGCGTGCTCCTTGAGGTCAAGCACGACGAGCTGGCCGCCGGGTCTGAGGATGCGGTGGGCTTCATCCACCGCGACCTGCGGATGATTCGCGTGGTGCAGCGCCTGGCTGAGAATGGCGAGGTCGACCGACCGGTCGGGCAACGGCACCTCCTCGATGTCGCCGAGCTTGTAGGCGAGGTTCGCGAGGCCGTTCTTCCGGGCGAGATCAGTGCCGACCTCGACCATGCGCGACGAGTTGTCGATGCACCACACCCGCTCCGCCCGGTGGGCCAGGAGCTGGGAGAGCAATCCCTCGCCGGCGCCGAGATCCGCCACCACGATGCGCGGCACGAGGCGCAGGACGAGGTGCCCGATTGCCTCCCAGGAGCGGCCGGGGCAATAGCCCTTGCCGAGGCGGCCGGCGATCAGGTTGAAATACTGCTCGGCCACGCGGCGGCGTTTTTGCAGGGTCCGGGCGAGGTTTTCGCGGTCCTCGCCGAATTCGGCGGCATCGACCACCGAGTCGCCGGCCGCCCGGAGCAGGGCGAGCTGGCGCGGGGGCAGGCCGGCGCGCAGCGAATAGAACGCCTTTTTGCCCTCCCGCCGGTCGGCCACGAACCCGGCCTGCCGCAGCAGGGCCAGTTGCGAGGAAATGCGCGATTGCGCCATCCCCAGGATCTCCTGGAGTTCGGCGACCGACAGCTCCTCCTTCTGCAGCAGCACCAGCAGCCGCAGGCGTGTGGGGTCGGAGAGGATCTTCAGCGTCTCAAGGGAGGAGTGCACGGGGAAAGGCGGGGCGGGCGGTCACCGCCCTTCCATCCCATGCCCGGGCCGGGCGGGGGCGTCAATTCCGCGCTCGCGCCGGCTCCACCTCGGTCACGGGGAAACGGGACGTCGGGAGGGAACGGTCCCGGGGTGGAACCCGCGCTCCGCGCGGGTTGAACGGGACCAGAGCCTGCGCGGCGCCCTTCGGCGTCGCTCAGGACAGGCGCCGGCTCCACCCGACAGTCCCGGCAGCGTCGCGGCTCAGGCGAGGCGGCGCGCCACCAGGTCGGCCAGCTCCCAAAAGCCGAAGGCCGCGATGACGCCGCCCGAGATCCAGTTGATCCAGCGCAGCGTGCGGTCGTTGAGGTGCCGCCCGAAGGTGCCGGCCAGCAGGGCGAGCAGCAGCCACCAGAGCGACGACCCGAGAAAGACGCCGCCGATCAGCGCCAGCGCGTCGGTCGTGCGCCCCGTCCGCCAGCCGAGGCCAAGGCCCGCAAAAATGCCGGTGAACGCGACGATGGTGACGGGGTTGGCCAGCGTGAGCACGTAGGTGGACGCGAAGGCCTCGCGCAGGCGACCGACATGGATCGGCGCCTTCGCCTCGCGCCGCGGGGGGCGGGCACGCACAGTGTGCCAGCCCAGGGCGACTAGAAACAGTCCGCCGAACAACTGCAGCCAGAAGCGGTGGCCGACGAGGAAGGTGGTGACGGTGGTCAGGCCGATGGCGGCGATGGTGCCGTAAGTGGTGTCGGCCACGGCCGCGCCCAGGCCCGAGACAAAGCCCACGCGGCGGCCGTCGGAAAGGGCGCGGCGCAGGCACAACAGGTTGATCGGCCCGACCGGCGCGGAGATGGCAAAACCGATGATCAGGCCTCTCAGCAGATGTTCCATGCGCGGCGCTGGACGGGAACCGGGAACCGACGCGGCGGTCCGGGGCCCGCCGCGCGCGCCCTCAACTGCCGGCGGCGGCCGGGCGGTCGGCGTAACGCTGGATGCCCATCACCGTGTAGTCGTGCTCGGCGCCGCCGGTCTTCACCTTCACGTGGTCGCCGACCTTGCGGCCGAGCAGGGCGAGTCCGAGCGGCGTCTTGTAGGAGATGACGTGGTTGGCCGGGTCGCCGTCCCAGATGCCGAGCACGGTGTAGGTCACGGCCGCGCCGCCGGCGTTCTCGCGCAACTCGACCACGCTGCCCACGCTGATCTGCCCGCTGGTGGCGTCGGAAAAATCGGTCACGCGGGCGCGCGCCAGCTCGCGCTCGAGCTGCCCCTTCTGGGCCATGAGCAGGTGCTGGTCCTGCTTGGCCATCTTGTATTCGGCGTTCTCGCGCAGGTCGCCATGCTCGCGGGCGGCGGCGATGGCCCGGGAGTTCTCCGGAATGCGCTTGGTGACGATCAGTTCGTACTCCTTGGCCTTGCGGTCGTGGCTCTCCCGGGAGACGAGCAGTTGTTCGGTCTCGGAATCGGACTCGCCCGACACCAGCGACTGGATGGAGGGGAAGATCTTGATGAACCGTGCGAGCAGCGACTTTTTCGTCAGCTCCTCGAAGCCCTGGTTGAGCAGCAGGGTGTTGGCGAGATCGCGGGCCGTCTCCGGGTCGGCCGTGGCCAGGAGGTCGGAGACCAGGTCGGCGTCGTCGCTCAAAATCTCGGCCAGGGGGATCCGGCGGGCGCCGGAGGACTGCAACGCCTCGTAGTCGATCGCGAAGAAGATCGCGCTGAAGAGCCGGGGCGTGACCAGGTCGTTGACCAGGGTCGCGAACTTCTTCGACTGCCGGTTTTTGACGATCCACAGCAGCACCGGCGCGCGGAGATTCTGCTCGGCCAGCCACCGCTTGAGCACGGCGGCGAGCTCCTCGGCGTGACCGTTGTCCACCAGGAAGTTGATGCACTCGGTGGTGAACTTGCCCTGGCTGGTCTTGAGCAGCGCGAAGGTGAGATCCTTCCACTCGATGGGATGGGCGTCCTTGACGAGCTCGAGGAAACGGGCCTGGAAATGGACCGGGATCTTTTCGGCGATGTCCTGCAGCCGGCGGACGTCGGCGACCAGCTCGGCCAGGCTCGGGCTGAGGGTGGCGACGTCGACGTTCAGCGTCGTGGCGAGCTCATCGCGCACGGCGGCGCCGAAGAGCCGCTCCGCCGGATGGAGCTGGTTGCTGTCCTTGACCGCCTCCGCCAGACCGGTGAGGACGGGAGCGAGGTCGGTCTTGATCTCCTGGCGCCCGGCGGCGCCCAGCAGTTGCTCGGCCAGCAGGATCCGCCGGCGGGCGGAGCGGGTGCCGTTGAAATGCTCGACGATCTCCTCCTCGGCCGAGACCGGTTCGTCGCGCAGAACGTAGCATTCGGTCTTCTTGGCGGGAACGGCGATGCGGGGGTCGCTGGCCAGGTGTTTCCGGGTGGTCGCCCACCACTTCTTGAATTTCGCCTCGCCCACCACCTGCTGGAGAATGATTTCCAGGTCGATGGCCGTCGTCGCCTTGTTCGGGAACGCGGCCAGCGCCTCCACCACCAGTTGGACCGGTTCGTCCTCGATCAATGCGGCGATTTTCTCCGGTTCGGTTTCCTTCCGCGCCAGGATGTGCCGCGGCGGCAGAATATCGAGGGTGTGGACGCAAAACGCCGGATCCATCCGGTGCTTCTTCTTGCCCTTGAAGTCGATCACCAGCTTTTGCTCGGCTTCGATGTAATCCTTGATCTGGCCAAAACCCCAGCTCCGGTGGACGCAGTAGGCGCCGGGTTCCATCGCTTCGAGCTTGGCCTTGGACGCCTTGAGGGAGGGGGTTTGCGCGACTAGCGCATTGACGGCTTCGGAATTCATATGGGCGGCAGGTGCGGCGGAAAAGAATCAGTTGAGTCCAGATTGGGATGGAATGTCAAACCGTGTATCTTAAGGTCGCCGGGATGAGGCCCTTGTCCGCCCAACCTTCGGAGGGAGCGTGGATCGTCGCCGTCCGTCGGCTGGAGCGCTGGCTGGGGGGCCGGATCCGGGTGGACGCGTTGATGGAGGAAGGGGTCGAGGGAGCGCCGCCGGCGGAGAGCGCGGCCGGCGCGACGGAGCGGGCGCGCTGCCAGCACCTGCTCTACGGGGCCGTGCGGCATGGGGGGCGCCTCGACGCCGCCATCGCGGACCTGGTG
>JBJKRD010000186.1:0-2987 GCA_046704925.1 Opitutaceae bacterium
TGACGATCGTGGCCGACGAGCCGGTGTCGACGATGAAGTGGTAGGGACCGTGCTTGTCCCACTGGGTCTCGATGACGAGAAAGTTGGAGACGAGCGTCGCCGGCAGCACGGTGCGCGCGGCCTCCACGCTGGTCTTGCGCGGCGGAAAGCGGAAGGTGGCGCAGCCGCCGAGCCAGCCGGCTCCGGCGACGGCGAGGAGTCCGCGGAACAGCAGGGAGCGAAACGGGCGGCGGTCAAGAAAGCGGCGGGGGCGAGGGTTCATTTCTGCGGCGCGGGCAGACGCAGTCCGAGCACAAGAGGTGCCACTATCAGCACCCCGCCCAGGCTGTAAAGAAAACGTGCGCCCAGCCACCAATAGATCAGGCAGGTGACCACGGGCCCGACGCCGCGGGCGAGCGAGCCGAGCGAACGGTAGACGCCCAACATGCGCCCCTGCTGCTCGACGCGGCTGTACAGCGAAACCAGCGCCGAGGAGGCCGGGTTGACCAGGCCGGAACCCCCGCCGAGGAACGCCAGGCCGATGTAGAGCCACGGCGTCGTCGGCGCGAAGCCGGTGACGAACTGGCCGATGACGATGAGCAGCAGGCCGAACAGCAGCACGGCCTTCTCCCCGTACCGCGGCGCCATCCGGCGCACGACGCCGCCCTGCACCAGGATGAGCACGACGCCGAGAAACAGGAAGATCTTGTACATCGACGTGGCGGTGTAGTGGAACCGCTCGGCCGCGAGGAAGGGCAGGGAGAACTCCATGCCGGCGAACGCGAGGATGAAGATGAAGAAGAGCCAGTTGGTGCGGCGGACCGGTCCCTTTTCCAGGCTGAGCAGGGCATGCAACGGGTGCCGCACCCGCTCGGCCGCGGCGCGGTGCTTGGCGTCGAGGGTCTCGCGGAAGCGCAGGCCGACCCAGAGCAGGTTGAGCAGGCTCAGGACGAGCGCGACGAACGCCGCGGTCGAAAAGGGATTCACGCCCCAGGCTTCCCACCCGGGATGGTGCAGCACCGGATTGTGCAGGGCGGCGATGCTGCCGAAGAGCGGGCCGAGGATGAAGCCGCAGCCGAAGGCCACGCCCACCAGGCCCATGCCCTTGGCGCGGTTTTCCCGGGTCGTGACGTCGGCCACCGCCGCGGTGGCCACCGAGAGGTTGCCGGCAAAACCGCCGCCGATCAGCCGGGCGACGACAAAGAGCAGGAAGGAACCGCTGAACACCCACAGCAGATAGCTGAAGGCCGTGCCGGTGACCGTCATCAGCAGCACCCGCCGCCGGCCGATCCGGTCGGAGAGGGCACCCCAGACCGGCGCGAAGAGGAACTGCAGGAAGCCGTACAGGGACCCGAGAATGCCGCCGAACAGCACCTCGCGGTAGTTGCCATGCGAGCCGACGAGCCGCGCGAGACCGTCGATCGCCGAGACCAGGCCGCCGAGGAACGCGCTGTGCGCATCGACTTTCAGGTAGTACTCCAGCAGCGCTGGAAACAGCGGAAAGATGATCGAGAAGCCGAGCAGGTCGATGAACAGCGTCAGGAAAATGACGCCGATGGACAGCGGCCTGGAATTGGGTGGAGGAGCGGGAGCGGCTTGGTCGGTGGTCACGGGAATGAGGAAGAGGTCACGCTAATGCCCGCGGCGTCCGGTGCAATCGCCGTTTGGCTTTTGCGGCGGGCGGGTGGAGCCCGCGCTCGTTCGCCCGCCGACTGGTCCGCCATGGCCCGCAGGCCGACGGCAGAAGCCCCGCGAAGGCGGCCGCGCCGGCCTGCCCGAACCGCGTCAGATTTCCGGCGGGTGGCTTTCGAGATGGAACCGGTGCAGCAGGCGGTGCACGATCGGCGCCAGCAGCACCCCCACGGTCGTCAGGAACGCGATGCCGCTGACGATGGCGTAGATCCCGGCAAAGATTTTTCCCGGCGTGGTCGTGATGGGCACGAGCGGCCCCATCCCGGCGAGGATCAGCGCCGCGTCGGCAAACGCATCGACCCAGCCCAGGCCGGCGATGAAATGATAGCCGCCGACGCCGACGGCAATGCCGACGGTCAGCAGCCCGAGGGCGATCAGCCCGTGCCGCCACAGGCGCCGGAAATATTCCCGGCGCGGCAACAGCGGTTCGTTGTGGCGTTCAAACACGGCGGGTGGCCACCGGGCCGCGCAGGCAGACCGGTTCTACCAGCGGTACGGCAGCGGGAAGCGGTCGGTGAGCCGCCCGACCCGCGCCTTCGTCTCGGCGAGGACCGGGTCCAGCCGGTCGGTGCCGACGGCCGAGAGCACGGCGTCGAGGCACGCGGCGATCTCCGTCATTTCCGGTTCCTTCATGCCGCGGGTCGTCACGGCCGGCGTGCCCAGGCGGATGCCCGAGGCCTGGAAGGGGCTGCGGGTCTCGAACGGGATCGTGTTCTTGTTGCAGGTGATATGGGCCAGGTCGAGCGTCTCCTGCGCCTTTTTGCCCGTGAGGTCGGGGCTCTTGTCGCGGAGGTCGACGAGCATGAGATGGTTGTCGGTGCCGCCGCTGACGATGCGGTAGCCGTGCCGCTGCAGGGCCGCGGCCAGGGCCCGGGCATTGGCGATGATCTGCGCCGAGTACGTCTTGAATTCCGGCTTGAGGCACTCGGCGAGGCAGACCGCCTTGGCGGCGATGACGTGCATCAGCGGCCCCCCCTGGCCGCCCGGGAACACCGCGCTGTCGACCGCCTTTGCGTGGGCCGCCTTGCAGAGCACCAGGCCGCCGCGCGGGCCGCGGAGGGTCTTGTGGGTGGTGGTGGTGACGAAATCGGCGTGGGGCACCGGCGATGGATGCAGCCCGGCGGCGACGAGCCCGGCGATGTGGGCGATGTCGGCGAACAGGTATGCACCGTTGGCGCGGGCGATCTCGCCCATCCGCGCGAAATCGATGGTCCGCGAATAAGCGCTGGCGCCGACGGTGATCATTTTCGGCTTTTCCCGCGCCGCAACCTCGGCCAGTTCATCGTAGTCGATCAGTTCCGTTCCCGGCTTCACGC
>JBJKRD010000187.1:0-14168 GCA_046704925.1 Opitutaceae bacterium
GCCTTGCCTACCTCTGGATCACCGGGCAAAACCGGAAAGACAGCCTATGCCGGGTGCAGCCGACATCATCATCAGCATGGAACGGAAGGCCCTCGACCGGTGGGGGCATGGCGACCCGGAAGGCTTCCTCGAGATATCGGCTGAGGACGTCGTCTACTTCGACCCCTACGTCGAGAAGCGAGTCGACGGCAAGGCCGCGTTGCGGGAGCGTTACCAGCTTCTGCGGGGGAAGGTCCGGGTGGATCGATTCGAGATGATCGATCCCAAAGTCCAGTTCTGTGGCGACGCGGCGATCCTGACCTTCAATCATGTTTCGCACATCGACGCCCGGATAGTCCGATGGAACTGCACGGAGGTCTACCGACAATCGGCCGCGCGGTGGGAAATCGTCCAGTCTCATTGGTCGTATACCTGTCATCCGGCAATCGTCGCCGGCGCCGGGGAGTGAGCGGGAAAGCACGGCAGCCCAACCGGACGCTGCCGCCAACCCGGACCCGGTGAGATGAAATCCGGGTAGCCGGCCGGCCTCAGCCGGCATTTGACAAGCGCGAGAACCCCAACTCATTCATCCCGACCACCGACCGCTTACCCCCTCTCCAACGATCGGTCGGAAAAATGACTGCCGGCGACAGCAGGATGAAACCTCACCCGCGCAACCAAGCGTGCCACGCCGGCCATGGAATCGGCGCAGAAGGACCGACGGGCGCCAGACGGTCGGGCTGGATCCTGCTGCTGACGATGCTGCTCGCGACCGCGCTGGTCCCGGGCCGGCTGCCGGCCGCCGACGCTTCCGGGCTGACGGAGATTCCAGGTCTGGGGTCGGCGGCGTTTCCGACCTCCACGAAGTCGGCGGCGGCGCAGCACACCTTCCTTCGTGGTCTGCTTTTGCTTCATCTCTTCGAGTACCCCCGCGCCAAGCTGGAATTCGAGAAAGCGGAGGCGCTCGACCCGGGCTTCGCCATGGCCTATTGGGGCGAGGCCATGACGTACAACCATCCGGTATGGGACCAGGTGGACGTCGCGGCCGGTCGCGCCGCCCTTGAAAAGCTCGGAGCCACTCCGGAGGCGCGCGCGGCCAAGGCCGGAACGGCGCGCGAAAAGGGGTACCTCGCCGCCCTCGACCTGCTCTTCTGGGGCAAGGGAACCAAAGAGCAGCGGGACGCCCAATATGCGACCGCGATGAAGAAGCTTGCCGCGTCGCATCCCGGGGACAACCAAGCCCAGCTTTTCTACGCGCTGGCGCTGCTCGGAAGCTGCGAAGGGGTGAGAGACATCCCGGTCTACCTCAAGGCGGCCGCGATCGCCCGACAGGTCTTCGAGAGGAATCCGCAGAGCCCCGGCGCGGCGCATTATTGGATCCATGGGATGGACGATCCGGAGCACGCCGCCGGTGCCCTGGTGGCGGCCCGGGCCTTGTCCAGGATCGCACCCGATGCCGCGCACGCCCAACACATGACTTCACACATTTTCACCGCCCTCGGGATGTGGGACGAAGACGTCGAGGCGAATCTGCGTGCCACCTCAGTCGTCAACCGTGAGCACGCCGCCGCCGGAAAGCCTTCCGAGCACAGCGGCCACTACAGCTTCTGGCTCGAATACGGCTATCTCGAGCAAGGCCGGCCCGCCGCGGCTCGCGAGGTTCTGGTCGCCTGCCGGAACCAGGCGCTGGCCGAGGGCAAGCCGCCGGCGACGGGAGACACCGACCCGGACAGCGGCCCGATGTTCTCGGCCGTCGGCATGTGGTCCCGCTACATCCTCGACACGGGCGACTGGAGCGGCCCGGAGGTGGGCTGGACCTTCGTCCTGGGGGACGCCTGGGCGCCGCGCGTGACCGTCGATTTCGTCCGCGGCTTCGCGGCCGCCGGGCGCCACGATGTTCCGGCCGCCGAGGAAGCGCTCGCGGCCTTCCGGGCCGATCAGAAGGGCCTGACGGCGGAGCTGGGACGGGCATCGGAGCCGAGCGCCGAAAACCGGGAATATCAGAAGCGCGTTGAGATCCTCGGACTCGAACTTGAAGCCCTGCTCCAGCGCGAGCAGGGACATCCGGCGGCGGAGCTCGGGCTGCTGCGCCAGGCAACGACGATCGAGGACTCGATGCCCTATGAATTCGGGCCGCCCTACATTGACAAGCCGCCCTATGAGCTGCTGGGCGAGGAACTGTTGAGGCAGAAGCAACCGGAGGCGGCGATTGCCGCGCTCGAGGTCGCCATCAAGCGCACGCCGCGCCGCACCGCCCCGCTCCTCGCCCTGGCCCGGGCGCAAAAAGCCGCGGGTGAGACCACGGCCGCGACCTCGACCTTCGAAAAATTGCGCGGCATCTGGCACCTCGCTGAGCCGGGTTTTGCCGGGTCCCGGGAGGTCGCGGCCAATTTGCCGCGGCAGTGAGGAAGGTGCGCCGCACCCGCTCATCGGCCCCCTTCCGGGTGCTGGTCCCGGCGGGATTGGGGCCCGATCACGCGGCTACTTGAGCGCCCAAGTCCGGGTCTCGCCGGATGGTTTCCTGGTTCACCCATGCGATTGCGCATCGGTCGAGCCGTTCCGGCCAACACCCAGATTCGGCAGCCACTTGTCCCAAAATCGGGACGGGCCCGTTCCACAGGCGGGCAGTTTCCGGAAAGTGGGCGGCAGCCTCGATTTTTTCCCGTTGATAATCCGGAAGTTATGCACCCTCCGCGTCGATGGCACAACCCATGCAATTCAGCGCCTGTCGGCAGGCTCCCGCGTTGTCGACCCTCCAGCAGTCCACCACCCGCCCTTCGCCCCCCACGTTTCCTTCCGGACCCTTCTCCCTTATTCCCCCCAGTCCCTCACTCCCGCCCATGATCACCCTCCGCAACATTGACCGGGTCTACCCGCTGAAGGGCGGACCGTTCTACGCGCTGCGCAACATTCACCTGGAGGTTCGCCAGGGCGAATTCATCTCCGTGATGGGCCCGTCGGGCTCCGGCAAGTCGACCCTGTTGCACGTGCTGGGCCTGCACGATGGCGCGTGGGACGGCGAGTACTGGTTCGACGGCCAGCCGGTCCACAAGCTGGACAAGAAAAAGCGCTTCGACCTGCAGAAACGGAACATCGGTTTCATCTTCCAGAGCTACCATCTGCTGGACGACCTCACCGTCTACGAAAACCTCGAGATTCCGCTGAGCTATCGCGACGTGCCGAAGAAGCAGCGCGAGAGCATCGTCTGCGACGTGCTCGACCGGTTTCACATCGTGGCGAAGCGGGACCTCTATCCCAACCAGCTTTCCGGCGGCCAGCAGCAGCTCGTGGGCGTGGCGCGCGCCCTGGTGGCCAACCCGCGGTTGATCCTCGCCGACGAGCCCACGGGCAACCTGCACTCCGACCAGGGCCACGAGATCATGCAGCTCTTCAAGAAGCTGAACGACGAGGATGGCGTCACCATCGTGCAGGTGACCCACTCCCAGTCGAACGCCGCGTACGGTTCGCGCGTGGTGCGCCTCGCCGACGGGGTGGTCGTCAATTGATGATTGCGGAATGCCGTTTGCCGAATGCCGAGCGCCCTTTGCAATGCCGAGTGCCGATTGCCAAATGAAGAATACCTTGGATAACACCATATCGAACCCCGTCAGCCATTCGGCACCCGGCACTCGGCACTCGGCATTCGGCCGCGCCCTCTTTCCGGCGCTCGTTTTGTTTCTTGCGTGCCCCGGGCGCGCCGAGCCGCCGGCGGCCGCCGCCCCGGACGCGGCGCTCACCCTGGAGAACTCCATCCGGCTCGCGCTGGCCAACAACCAGTCGATCAAGGTGGACTCCTACTCGCGCTCCATCGCCCGCGCCAACCTGCTGGCCGCTTACGGCTCGTTCGATCCCTCGCTGAACTTCTCGCGCAGCTACAGCGAAAGCTACAGTCCCACGCTGGCCACGACCGACACCGGCTTTCTGCCGCCGGCCACGCTCATCCAGACCGACAATTACGGGCTCTTTCTCAGCGGCATCATGCCCTGGGGCCTCCAGTACTCGATCGGCGGCTCGGCCAACAACCAGCGGGGCACGTTCAACAGCTTTGCCAACAATTTCCAGACTTTCGGCGGCATCCAGGTCACACAGCCGCTGCTGCGCGGATTCGGTTTCGCCGGCAGCGCGGCCAACCTGGCCGTGCGGGTCGCGAAGGCGGAGCGCGGCATCTCCGACTGGCAATTCCGCCAGAGCGTCATCGCCACGATCACCAACGTCGTCGCCGCCTATACCAACCTCTCGTTTGCCCACGCCTACCTGGACGCCGTCCGGCGTTACCACGACAGCGCGAACCAATTGTACCGGGAGAACCAGAAGCGCTACAAGGTCGGCGCGGTCTCGAGCAACGACGTCACCTCGGCCGAGGCGCGCGCCGCGGCCCGCGAACACTACGTCGTCGAGGCGGAGCAGTCGGTGCGCGACGCGGACAACCAGCTGCGCCTGCTGCTGGGCGAGCAAGCCTTCGCCAACGAGGGTCCCCTGCTCACCGTCGAGCCGCTGACCGAGCCGGATTACCCGATCCATCCGGCGGCCGACCTGAAGCGGGCCTACGAGCTGCGGCCGGACTATCAGCAGGCGCGCCTGGCCCTGCAGGAGCGCCGCTACAACCAGGCCTACGCCCGCAACCAGGTGCTGCCGCACGTGAATTTCGTCGGCAGCTACGGGTACGCCGGGCTCGGCAGCAGCCTGGCGGACAGCCGCCGGATGGTCGAGAATCGGGACAACCGCTACTATTCCGCCGGCGTCGAGATCAGCGTCCCGATCACCTTTGCCCAGAGCCGTGGCCGGGCGCGCGCCGCCCGCCTGCAGCGCGAACAGGCCGAAGCCCAGCTCCAACTGCTGGCGGAGAACATCGCGCTGGATGTGGCGAAAGCCGCGGGTCAGATCGAGACCGCCCGCAAGTCCGTCGCCGCCAATGCGTCGGCCAAAAAGCTCAACGACGAACTGCTGGCGGCGGAATTGAAGCGCCTGCGGGCGGGCACCGGCTCCACCTTCAGCGTCCTGTACCAGCAGGACAACGTGTTCCCCGCGGACCTGCAATACCTCAGCTCGATCGCGGCCCTGCAGCGCGACATCGCAGCCTACCAGCAGGAAATCGGCACCACCTTGGAAGATTACCACGTGACCCTGGACAAGCAACACCCCGTCCCGGCGACCAATCCCTGACGAGCGCGCCCCCGGCGACCCTCCGCAAGACCACGACCTTATGCTGAGCGACCATTGATCAACGGCCATGGCGCCTTCCGCGGTGGCGCACGCCGCGGGAAGCCCCGGGGGTTCCGACCCCGGACCGCCAGGACACCAGATTCCCGTTCCTGCCGGTCCGGATCGATCCAGCTCCACCATCCCCATGCCCGCCGACCTGAAGTTTGCCCTCCGGCAGCTCATCAAAACGCCCGGTTTCACGGCCGTCGCCGTGCTTTCGCTGGCGCTGGGCATCGGTGCCAGTGCCACGGTGCTGTGCTGGATCGAGAATCTCCTCTGGCGACCCCTGCCCGGCGTCGCCCGCCAGGGCCAGTTCGTGGTGTTCGTGTCGCCCCAGGGCGGGGGCAACGTCTCCCTGCCCGACCTGCGGGATTTCGGAGACCTCGGCGCGGTGTTCGCCGGCACCGTCGCGACGATGCCGACCCCGGGGTTCCTGCGGATCGGCGACCACGAGGAGTGGGTGTACGGCGAGATCACGTCCGCCAACTTCTTCTCCGTGCTGGGCGTCCCGCCGCTGCTGGGGCGGACCTTCCGGCCGGACGAGGATGGTAAGCCGGGCGGCGACAACGTGCTCGTGATCAGTGAAGCCATGTGGCGGCGCGACTTCGCCGCCGACCCGGGGGTCATCGGACGGGTCGTGAACCTGAACCGCCAACCTTTCACCATCATCGGGGTGGTGCCGGCGCCGTTCCGCGGCAGCTGGTCCGCCATGGCCTACGATTTCTGGGTGCCGCTCTCGATGATCGCCGAGGTGCGCAACCAGGGCCGGTACTTCCTGACCTCGCGCGGCGCCCGCGGGTGGATCAACTTCGCGCGGCTGCAGCCCGGCGTGAGCGTGGCGCAAGCGCAGGCCGCGGTCTCCCTCTGCGATGCCCGGCTCGCCCGGACCTATCCGCGGACCAACGACAGCATCCACCACCGGGTCGTCCGGTTCTCGCAGGCTCCGTGGGGCGCCCAATCCATCATGGGGTCCACCCTGAAGCTGCTGCTCGCGGTGAGCCTCGGCGTGCTGCTGATCGTCGCCGCCAACGTGGCCAATCTGCTCCTCGCCCGGGCGGTCAGCCGCCGGAAGGAAATCGCGATCCGGCTGGCCACGGGCGCCGGGCGCGGGCGGTTGATCCGCCAGTTGCTCACCGAGAGCCTGGTCCTGGCGCTCCTCGGCGGCGCGGGCGGCGTGCTGCTGGCCGCGTGGCTGGTGAGTCTGTTTCCGGTTCTGATCCCCGCCGGCGACCTCGTGCCGAACGTGGCGCTGAGCTGCGCCCTCGATGGTCCGACGCTGGGCTACACGCTCGTGCTCACACTTGGCATCGGCGTGCTCTTCGGCCTCGCCCCGGCGCTGCAGGCCTCGCGCTTCCAGTTGTACGCGACGCTCAAGGAAGGCGGCCGCGCCGCGACGGGCGGAAGTGCCGGTCACGGCCTGCGCCGCGCCCTCGTGATGGCGGAGATTGCCCTGGCGCTCGTGCTCCTGGTCGGAGCGGGCCTCTGCCTGCAGGGGCTCGCCCGGGCGCAGCGCGTCGCGATCGGACTGGATCCCCGTCACGTGCTGCTCGCGGACCTCCGCATCGGCATGAACGGCTACACGGAGGCCTCCGGCCTGGCCTTTTACCGCCAGCTCCGGCAACGGCTGGCGGCCGCCCCGGGGGTGGAGGACGCCGCGCTGGCGAGCTGGTTTCCGCTCGGGCTCGCCGGCTGCAAGGGCACCGGCATCACCGTCGACGGCTACCAGCGCCCGCCGGGGGAAGACACCACCTACGAGTATGCCATCATCTCGCCCCGCTACTTCGCGGTCATGCACATCCCCCTGAGCGCCGGCCGCGACTTCACCGACCGGGACGATGGCTCGGCCGAGAAGGTCGCGATTGTCAACCAGGCCTTCGCCGACCGTTTCTGGCCCGGCCAGAATCCGATCGGCCGCCACCTCTTGACCGGCAGCCAATCCCGCACCGTCGTCGGCCTCACCCCGACCGCCAAATACAACCGGTTGAACGAGAAACCCTCGCCCTTTGTCTACTTCCCCTACCAGCAGGGCGCGGCGGACCTGGATCTGAACATCTGCGTGCGGGCCGCCGGCGATCCACTCGCGCTGGCCGGAACGGTGCGGCGCACCGTCCACGACCTCGATCCGGGCGTCGACGTGCTCGGCATGCACACCATGACCGACCATACCGAGACGGTCCTGCTGGCCGAAGTCATCGCGTCGCGCCTGCTGACGCTGCTGGGACTGACGGGGCTGTCGCTCGCCGCGATGGGCGTTTACGCGGTCATGGCCTACGCGGTCAATCAGCGCACCCAGGAGTTTGGTGTGCGTCTCGCGCTCGGCGCCAGCCGCGGCGATCTGTACCGTCTGGTCCTGGGACAAGGGTTGACCCTGACGGCCCTGGGGTGCGCCGCCGGCCTGACCCTGGCGCTGGCCGTCACGCGCCTGCTGTCCAGCTTCCTCTACGGGATCAGCCCGTTTGATCCCGTCACCTTCCTGGCCGTGCCGCTGCTCCTCGGGCTCGTCGCGCTCCTCGCCTGCTGGGTGCCGGCCAGAAGAGCCACCCGCGTCGACCCGATCATCGCGCTGCGGGCAGAATGAGCGACAAGCCAAAAGCGATAAGCCGTAAGCTTCAAGCCGACCCAGAACCGTAACATCGAGGCCCCGCTTGGAGCTTATCGCTTACCGCCTAAAGCTCCCTCCCGTCTTCCCATGCTTTCCGACCTGAAATTCGCCGTCCGCCAGCTCGCCAAGTCGCCCGGTTTCACCGCGGTGGCGCTGCTCACGCTCGCCCTCGGCATCGGCGTCAACACCTCGATGTACACCCTCGTCGACGTCCTGATGTTCCGCCTGGCGCCATTTCCGCACCCGGACCGGCTGGCGTGGATCCAGGGCCTCACCGCCCAGGGGCAGCCGGACAACTTCGCCTTCGACGAGATCGATGAGATGCGCGCCCAGGCGACCGTCGCCGCGGCCGGGCCGACCGCGGCCTTCGAAGCCATCACGGCGTTTGCCTGGTGGAACAACGCCTTCGCCGAGCCGGGCCAGCCGGCGGAGCGGCTGGTCTCGGTCGACGCCAGCCCGGACTTCTTCGCCACCTTCGGCGTGCAGCCGATGCTGGGCCGCGCCTACACCGCCGACGAGGAGGTGCCGGGGCGCAACGAGGTCGCGGTCCTGGACCACGCCTTCTGGCAAACCCGGTTCGGGGGCGACCGGGAGATCGTCGGCCGGTCGATCCGGCTCAACGCCGAGCAGGTGACCGTGATCGGCGTGATGCCGGCCTCATTCAAGTATCCGCTCTTCTTCGGCAAGGTCGACCTGTGGCGCCCGATGACGGTCCCGCCCCAGGTGAAGGACGACCGCAACAATCACTTCTTCGGGGCGGTGGGCCGCCTGCGGCCCGGCGTGACGCTGGCGCAGGCCGAGGCGCAGCTCCGGCCGCTGCTGGCGCGCTGGGCCCACGATCATCCGGAGCGCAGCACCGGCCGCGGCCTGCGGGTGATGCTGCTGCACCAGGCGGTCATGGCGGGCGACAGCGTGGGCCGGTTCATCTCCTGGCTCCTGGTCGGCGTCGGCGGCGTCGTGCTGTTGATCGCGTGCTTCAATCTCGCCAATCTCCAGCTCGCGCGCGCCGCCATCAACACCCGCGACCTGGCGATCCGTTCGGCCATGGGCGCCTCGCGGACCCGCCTGGTCGTCCACCAGTTGATCGAATCGATGATCCTGGCGCTGGGCGGCGGCGGCCTGGGCGTGCTCGTCGCCCTGTGGACCAACGCGCTGATCGGCCATTCGCTCCGCCTCGGCGACTACGCGGGCCTCGACCTCCCGCTGAACCTCCCCGTACTCACCGCGGCGCTGCTCATCTCGCTGCTCAGCGGGCTGCTCTTCGGCCTCGTCCCGGCCTGGCTGGCCTCGCGGAGCGACCTGGTCACCACGCTCAAGCAGCAGTCCCGCGGCAGCACCTCCGGCCGGGGGACGCACCGGCTGCGCAACAGTCTGGTCGTGGCGGAGGTCGCCCTGGCGCTCGCGCTGCTGGCCGCGGCCGGCGTGATGATCCGCGGGTTCCAGGGCCTGCTGCAGCAGAAGAAGGGCTGGGACATCGACCGGGTGCTCGCGGCAAACATCCACCTGCCCGAGCAGTCCACGTACCGGACGGAGGATTCGCGCCGCCTGGCGATCGAGAAACTCGGCCGCCAGCTCGCCCGGATCCCGCACGCCGAGCACACCGCCGTCTGCTCGACCGCGCCGCTGTTCGGTTACTCCAAGGAGCTGCCGATCCAGGTCGCGGGCCAGACGTCCGACGATCCCACCAAGCAGCCGATCGCCGGCTACACCATGATCAGTCCGGACTACTTCCATCCGCTCGGCATCCCCCTGCTTGAGGGCCGCACCTTACCGGCCGAACTGAAGGCGGACAGCCCGCCGACGGTCGTCATCAACGAGACCCTGGCGCGGCACTTCTGGCCGCACGAAAGCGCGCTCGGCAAGCGCATCGGCGACCGCCAGGACAACACGGTGGTCTGGCGGGAGGTGATCGGCGTGGTGGGCGACATCCACTCGGCGCTGAACATCACCAAGCCCAACACGATGTTCCAGGTCTACAAGCCGCTGGTGCAGGAGCCCTGGGGCTATCTGTGGCTGCTCGTGCGCGGGCCGGCGCCGGCGGGCTACAAGCAGGAGGTGCGCCGGGCGGTGGCCGACGTCGATCCCGACGTCGCCGTGCAGGAGTTGCTCACGATTCCCGAGGCGCTGAACCGCTACGGCCACAACATCAGGGTCATCAACGACACGTTGGCCGGATTTGCCCTGCTGGGGCTGGTGCTGGCCGCCGTCGGCCTCTACGGCGTCATTTCGAACCTGGTCGCGCAACGCACCGGCGAATTCGGCATCCGGCTCGCCCTGGGGGCCTCGCCGACGAACGTGCTCGGGCTGGTCCTGCGCCGGGGCCTGTGGCTCACCGGCCTGGGGCTCGCCATCGGGGTGGCGGGCGCCTACGGCCTCAACCTGGCGCTGCAGTCCTCGATGCCCGGCATGGCGGGCGTCGACCCGCTCACGATCGGCCTCGTGGCGGGCGGGCTGCTCCTCATCGCCCTCCTCGCCTGCTGGCTGCCGGCGCGGCGGGCCACCCGCATCGACCCCCTGCAGGCGCTGCGGGTGGAATGACGCGATTGGCGATTGCCGAATGCCAAATGCCAAATGAGCCATAAGCCATAAGCGGCAAGCCTTAAGCCCCCATACCAATCTTCCATCAACCACAACTCATGTGAGCTTACCGCGTAGAGCCTAAAGCTTACAGCCGGCATCCCCTCCCCATTCGGCATTTGGCAATCGGCATTCGGCAATATCCACCATGCCCTCCGCCCCCGACCCGCCACGCTCCTGATCGACACCGCGCCGGCGGGCACCCGGCGCGTTTTTCCGCTTCAACTCATGCAAGACCTCAAGTTCGCCTTTCGCCGGCTGGGCAAGTCGCCCGGTTTCACCGCCGTCGCCATCCTGATGCTCGCGCTCGGCATCGGCCTGAGCACGTCGTCCTTCAGTTTCGCGAACGCCTTCCTCCTCCGGAACGTGCCCTACCCGGACGCCGCCCGCCTGGTCCGCATCTTCGGGACCTCGCGCCAGACGCAGACGGGCGGGCTGGCGCCGGCGAACGCCGTCGACCTCCGGGAGGCGGCGACGTCCTTCTCCGTCGCGCTCTACAACGGCGACTTCTATTCCCTCGGTGATCCCGGCCAGCCCGCCGAGCAGGTGTTCGGCATGGCGGCCACGCCCGGATTTTTCAACCTCCTCGGCGTGCAGCCGGCGCTCGGGCGCGGCTTCGTGGCGGAAGACGCGGCGACGGATCAGCCGACGGTCGTCGTCCTCAGCCATCGGGCCTGGGTCCGCCGGTACGGCGCCAATCCGGACATTGTCGGGCGCACCATCCGGGTGAATTCCCAGGCCTGCACGGTGATCGCCGTGCTGCCGCAGGTGTTCGAGGCCCCCCTCGTGTGGGGACCGGTCGAGTTCATCGTGCCGCGTTCGCTGCCGACGAATGTCCGCGCGAACCGGAGCGACACCTGGATGCAGGCGGTCGGCCGCCTCCAGCCCGGCGTGAGCCTGCGGCAGGCCCAGGCGGAGCTGGCCACGCTCGCCGCCCGGCTGGAGCAGGCGCATCCCAAAGAGAACCAGGGCCGCGGGTTGAGCGTCGTCGGCCTCGCCCAGGCGAACATGAACACCGTCGTCCGCACCCTGCTGTGGCTCATCACGGCGGTGGCCCTCGCCATGTTGCTCATCGCCTGCGCCAACCTGGCCAGCCTGCAGGTCGCGCGCGCGTTTGGCCGCAGCCGGGAATTCGCCATTCGCGCCGCGCTCGGCGGCGGACGCCGCCATTTGATGGTCCCGCTGCTGGTCGAGAGCCTGGTCCTGGCGCTGGCCGGCGGCGGGTGCAGCCTGCTCATCGCCTCCTGGTCGAACGACCTGATCGGCAGCATGCTGATCATCGGCAACGACCCGGGGTTCGCCATTCCGATGGATGGCCGCGTCTTTGTCTTTGCGGCGGCCAGTGCGCTGCTGAGCGGGATCGCCTTCGGCCTGGTCCCCTCGTGGCTGGCATCCCGCACGTCCGCCGCCGAGGCCTTGAAGGAAGGGACGCGGTCGGCGACGGCGGGCGCCTCGCACCAGCGGCTGAAGCGGGCCTTGATCGTCGGCGAGCTGGCGCTGGCGCTCGCGCTGGTCGGCCTCGCCGCCACATTCGGCATCGGCGCCCGGAGCACGATCAACCGCCAGGTGGGCTGGAATCCCGAGGGCTTGTTCATCGGCGACCTGGCCCTTCCCTACAATCCCTACGGCGACAATGTGCGCGGCCGGCAGTTTCACCGGGACGTGCTCGCCCGGCTGTCCGCCATCCCCGGAGTCGAGCAGGCCGCCCTCTGCCGCAGTCTGCCGCTGGGTTCGCTGGGACCCAGCCTGCCGCTCACCATCGAGGGCCAGGCGGAGGAGGAGGCCAGTCACCGGCCCCTGGCCCAGGTCGGGACGGTCACCTCCGGGTTCTTTGCAGCCCTCCAGCTCCCCGTCAGGCAGGGCGCGATCTTTTCCGCCAACCTCACCGAAAAAGATCCGCGCACCGTGGTCATCAACGACGCCTTCGCCCAACGCTTCTGGCCGGGACAAAGCGCCATCGGCCGGCGCGTCCGCCTCGGCGACGACCCGGCCTGGCTGGAGATCGTCGGCGTGGTGGGCGATGCCGGCCTGCTCGGCCGGCTGGTGGCCGTGGACACGCCGCTCCAGCTCTACCGGCCCCTGGCCCAGTCGCCGACCCGCTACCTCGAGATCGTGCTGCGCACGGCCGTGGCGCCGGAATCGGTGACCAAGAGCGTGCGGGAAGCCGTGGCCGCCGTCGACGCCAACCTTCCGGTCGCCTCGCCGGGTTCGCTGCACGCCTCGATCGACCGCAACTTCTCCAACCTCAACCTCATCGTCGTCAACCTCGCGATCTCCGCGGGCATGGGCTTGCTGATCGCCGCCATCGGCCTGTTCGGCGTGATCTCGCAGCTCACCACCCAGCGGACCCGTGACATCGGCGTGCGGATGGCGCTCGGCGCGAGCCGCGGCGACATCCTGCGCCTGATCCTCGGCGAAGGCGCCCGCCTCCTGGTCATCGGCTTCGCCATCGGGGTGCCGGCCTATTACGCGCTCACGCTGTTGCTGCGCCGCGCCCTGCCGGCCATGGCGCTGCCCGGCCTCTGGCTGCTCGCCGTCAACGTGGCGGTGCTCGCCGCCACGATGCTGCTCGCCTGCTGGCTGCCGGCCCGAAGAGCGACGCGCATCAACCCTGTGGAGGCGTTGCGGGCGGAATAGGCGACAAGCAATAAGCGGTAAGCCACCTCCCCCTCCCCATTCGGCAATCGGCATTCGGAAATTTGAACTCCTTCCCATGCTTTCCGACCTGAAATTCGCACTCCGCCAGCTCGCCAAGTCCCCCGGCTTCACCGGCGCCGCGGTGTTGACGCTCGCGCTCGGCATCGGTTTCAGCACCTCGTCGTTCAGCATCACCAACGCCCTGCTCCTGCGCAACCTGCCCTACGCCGAGCCGGGGCGCCTGGTCCAGGTGTTTCGCACCTCGCGGCAGTCGGTCGCGCTGCCGCACGCCCCCGCCAACCTGCTGGATATCCGCGCCGCCGCCACCTCGTTCAGCGCGACCGCCATCTTCAACGCCGACAACTACACGCTCGGCGAGCCGGGCCAGCCGGCCGAACACATCGGCGGCATGGGCGCCACCGCCGATTTCCTCGACGTCCTGCGGGTGCGGCCCGCGCTCGGCCGCGGGTTTGCCCCGGGCGACGATCAACCCGGCCGGTCCGCCGTCGCGCTCCTCTCATACCGCGCCTGGAACCGCCGCTACGGCGCCGATCCCGGCGTCCTGGGACGCAGCGTCCGCCTGAACGGCCAGGCGTACACGATCGTGGGCGTGCTGCCGGCCGAGTTCGACGCGCCCCTGGTGTGGGGCCCGGTGGAGTTCATCACGCCGTTGACGCTCGTCCCGGAGCTGTGGACGCGGCGCACGGGCGCCTGGATGCGATGCGTGGCGCGCCTGAAACCGGGCGTCAACCTCGCCCAGGCGCAGGCCGAACTCGCCACGATTGCCGCCCGGCTCGCCCGGGAATATCCCAAGGAGAACGGCACGGACGGCCTGCGCGTGGTCGAGCTCCACGAATCCAACGTCGGCAGCTCCACCCGCGCGCTGACCTGGCTCATGACGGGCCTCGCGCTCGCCATGCTGCTGATCGCGTGCGCCAACCTCGCGGGGCTGCAGGTGGCGCGGGCGTTCGCCCGCAGCCGGGAGCACGCCGTGCGCGCGGCGCTCGGCGGGAGCCGCCGGCAATTGATGCTGCCGCTCCTGGCCGAAAGCCTGGACCTGGCGGCGGCGGGCGGTGCGCTTGGGCTGTAGGTGGCCCGCTGGGCAAACGACCTTCTCCTCCGTATGCTGTCGGCCAACGGCCAGGGCGTGGCGGCGATCCCGGTCGACTGG
>JBJKRD010000188.1:0-10169 GCA_046704925.1 Opitutaceae bacterium
GCTTCAGCATGTAGCCGTAGCCCGGCTTGTCGTCCTGGTTGATCATCCGGTAGATCACGTCGGGACGCCCGCCCTGGGCGAGCGCCAGGAGCAGGTAGCGGAAGCCGATGTCACCCGCGGTCATCTCGTAACCGCGCTGTTCGACATCGCGCACCAGCGCCGCCAGCACCGCCGGGCGGTCGGCCGGCTCGACGATGTCCATCACCAGCGGCAGGGCGTTGGCGCACTGCGACCCGGTGGCGTAGGTGCCGGACTCCGGATGGAAGAAGTGCCGGTTGTAGCTGGCGCGGATGCGCGCCGCCAGGTCGGCGAACTGCTGCGCGTCCTCCGGCCGTCCCAGCAGCCCGGCCACCTGCGACAGGATCCAGGCATCGTGAAAATAGAACGCCGTGGCCGTCACCGGCGCCGGGGTGAGCTGGGCGGCCCCGGGCTTCTTCGGTCCCAGGTCGTACCAGTCGCCCAGGCCCTCCGCCAGGATGTCGTCGCGGGCCCGCGTTTCGAGGAAACGAAGGTAGCGGACCATCTGGCCGTAGTGCTCCCGCAGCAGGTCGACGTCGCCGTCGAAGCGGTATTGCTGCCAGGGCACGGCGATGAACGCCGCGCCCCACTCGGCCGCCGCCCGAAATGCTCCGCGGAAACGCACGTACTCCGGCGCGATGTTGGGCACCAGCCCGTCGGGATCCTGGGCGTCGGCCATGTCGTGCATGCCCTTGGTGAAGATGCGGCTGACGTCGAACTCGTAGCGCAACGCGGGACCGTTGAGGTGATACTGTTCGAGCCACCCGAGCTTCTCCCGGTGCGGACAATCGGTAAGCACCGACACCATGTTTGACTGCTGGGCCCAGCGCACGAGACCGCGGATGCGGTCGAGCAGCTCGTTGGAGGTGCGGAACTCGCCCACCGGCGGGGCGTCTGAATGCACCATCAGGCCCGCGAGCGAGTCGATCGTCGGCCGGTGGGCCGCATCGTCCGGCTCTCCGTCCGGCGGGAGGAGGTCCGCCTGCAGGTAACGGCAGCCGACGTAATAGAACCGGGGCGTCCAGGTCTCCTCCCCGTCGGTGGCCTTGGTGTACTGCCACCACGAACTGCCGCGATGCGCGCCGCCCATCGTGGAGCGGTCGATGGTGCCGTCCGGATTGACGATCTCCGCCGGCGTCAGGCGCACCGTGCTGCCCGCCGGTCCGCTCACCCGCAGCCGCGGCACGTACGACGTATTCTGTCCGAGGTCGTAAACGAACCGGCTGTCGGTGAGGCGCCGCACCGCCACCGGCTCCCGCACCGCGATCACCCGCAGCGGGTTGGCGGCGATGCTCTCGCCGCGGAGCACATTGTGGAGCAGGATGACCGGCACGGCGCGCAGCCAGAGACGATCGTCGAAGCCCGGCCGGTCCCAGCCCGGCATCGCCAATCGCGCGTCGAAATCCTCGCCGCTGTAGATGCTGCAGGCGGTCGCGGGACCGGCATGGGTGCGCCAGGTGTCGTCGGTGCCCACGAACTGCACGGTGCCGTCGGCGTACTCCAACCGCAGGTGCAGGATCGCGCGCAGCGGGCCGAAGGAACCGGTGAACTTGGCGAAACGGTTGCGGCGGACCACCGCATACATGCCGTTGCCGAGAAAAAGTCCCGCCGCGTTGCGCCCCGGATGCAGCCGCGCGGTGACGTCGTAGGTGTCGTACAGCGCGGTCTTGTCGTAATCGGTCCAGCCGGGCGTGAAGAGATCCTCGCCGACCTTGGTCCCGTCCAGCGTCAGCTCGTACTGGCCGAGGCCGCACACATGGACGAGGGCGCGGCGCAGGCCCGGCTTGACGTCGAACTCGTGGCGCAGCAGCAGCGTCTCGGTCGCCCCGGGAGCGGCGATCCAGATGCCGTGCCAGTCCGCCGGCGCCAGCAAGCCCATCGTCCACGTCGCCGGGGCGCTCCACGCCGACGGGCGGCCGTCCTGATCCCACCGCCGCACCTTCCAGAACACCTCTTCGGACGAGGCCAGCGGTTTCCCCGCGTACGGCACCTGCCCGGTCTGGTCCGAGGTCACCCGGCCGCTGTCCCAGAGGTCGCCATGATCATCCTTGAGCAGGGCGGACGAGGAGGCGGCGAGCACCTGCCAGGCGGACTGGCGCTCGCCGCGCGCTCCGGGCCCCAGCTCCCAGAACAGACGCGGCCGCGGCACATCGACGCCCAGCGGGTTGACCGAATACTCGCACCGCAGGCTCACCGGCGGCGGCACCGCCGGATCGGCACCGCGAAGGGGCGCGGCGGCCAGGACCACGAGCAGCAGGGAAAGACGGGGTGAAAGCTTCATGGCGTCAGTTTGCGCGGATCGAGCACCACGTATTTGATGTGCTGGCGGTTCCAGGTGTAGACGATGCGCACCAGCCCGTCGGCGGTCTGAATGACGGACGGATACGCATAGCCGTTCGGGCGCGGTTCGGACTCGAGCGTGAGCACATGCTGCCACGCAATGCCGTCGGTGGACAAGGCCACGTCCAGCGGATAGCGCGGGCCCTTCGTCGGCCGGCTCGGCGGCGGGGCCGAATCGTTGTAGACCAGCAACTGGCGGCCGTCGGCGAGGGTCACGGCGTCGATGCCGGAGTTGGGATTCGGCAGCCCGGTCCGGGCCAGCGGGCTCCACCTTTGGCCGTCGTCGTCCGACCAGGTGGTGGCGATCACCCCGTTGCTGGTGCGGCACAGCGCCTGCAGGCGCCCGCCGCCATGGAACAGGATCGTCGGCTGGATCGCGTGCAGACCGGGCCCCCGAGCGACCGGGCCGAGGAGGCGCCAGGTGCGCCCGGCGTCCGCGGTCAGCTCAAAATGCACCTGCCAGCCGGCGGGACCGCCCTCGGTGCTGGACGGGCACAGCCAGGCCCCGTCCGGGAGCGTGACCGGCTTGTCCTTGATCGGCCCGAGGAAGCCGTCGGGCAGGCGGTGCGGCGCGCCCCAGGTCCGCCCGCCGTCGGCCGAGGTCATCATCATGCCCCACCACCGGCTCGGCGCCGGCCCGACCTTGTAGAAGAGCACCAGCGGGCCCGCGCGCGGCTGAAACAGCACGGGATTCCACGTGGGATAACGGGTGCCGTCCGGCTGGAGGCCGTTCGCGACATTCACCGCCTCCTGCCAATGCCCGTCCTCGCCGCGCGCCACCCAGATGCACACGTCGGGGTTGCGTTCGCGCGTGCCGCCGAACCAGGCGGCGACCAGGTGTCCCGGCGAAACCTCGGCGATGGTGGCGGCATGGCACTCGGGATAGGGCGCGTGTTCGTTGATGAACTCCATGGTGACGATGGCGGACGGTGCCGGCGCGCCCCACCCCGACCGGGGAAAAGCCGCGAGCACGCCGATGATGACGGCGCCGACGCGAGCGAGAGAACCAGGATTCATGATTTTCCGGGCGGATTCATCCGAAGGTTGCGGGCGGACGACCGCGGCGGGCCGCGTCCGCGACCGCGGTCGCGGCGAATCCCACGATGAGAATCACCGCCGTGCCGAAGACAATGATGAGAAAGCTGTGGAACGGACTGCGCCAACCGGACAGCGCGCCGGTCCAGCCGGGCGACAGGCTCATCCAGAGGATCGCCAGCACCCCGGCCGTGACCGCCGCCAGCGCGGTCCGGCCGGTGGCCCTTCGCGCCGCCAGTCCGAGCAGGAAGAGCCCCAGCATCCCCCCGCTGAAGATGCCCGCCAGCGACCACCAGGCGTCGAGCGCGCTGCGGACATGCACCATGGCGAGCGCGAGCAGGGTGCCGGCGACGCCCCAGGCGACGGTGCCGGCGCGGAGCACGCGCAGCGAACGACGCTCGTCCGCGTCCGGCCGGAGATAACGCCGGTAAAAATCGTGCAGCAGGATGGTGGCCGAGGAGTTCAGGCTGCTGGCGATCGTGCTCATCGCCGCGGCGAAGATCGCCGCGATCAGCAGACCGGTGACCCCCGGCGGCAGCGCCGTGACGATGAAGTAGGGAAAGACCGAATCCGCCCGGCCCGGCTCCCGGTACACCGCGGGCAGGGCGCTCGCGTGCACCGCGTAATAGGCGAACAGCGCGGTGCCGATGAAGAAGAACACGGCCGACAGCGGCACATACAACAGGCCGCCCAGCCACAGGCTGCGGCGCGCCTCGCGGTCGTCCGCCGCGGTGATATAGCGCTGCACGTAATTCTGATCGATGCCGAAGTTCTGGAGGTTGATGACCAGCCCGTAGACCAGCACGACCCAGAAGGTGGGCGCGGCGAGGCTGGGACCGAAGCTGCCGAGGCTGAACTTGCCGTGCGCCGCGGCGACGCGGAACAACGCGGCCGGCCCCCCGGGCAGACCCGCTACCATGAGAATCCCGCACAGCAGCGCGCCCGCCACCAGGATCACCGTCTGGATGGCATCGGTCCAGATGACGGCCGCGATCCCGCCGACGAGCGTGTACAGCGTCGTGGTGACGCCGGTCAGCAGGATGACCCGCCGGATATCCCAGCCGAGCAGCACGCTCATCGGCAGCGCCATCAGGTAGGTGACGGTGCCGACGCGGGCCAGCTGGGTGAGCAGGTAACACGCGGCGGCATAGGCGCGCGCCCATGGACCGAAGCGCCGTTCGAAATGGGTGTAGGCGGAGACCTGGCCGTGCCGCCGGTAGAACGGCACGAAATACCGCACGCCGATCCAGGTGGCCAGCGGCAGCGACAGGCTGAAGACGAAGGCATTCCAGTCGGCCGCGAACGCCTTGCCGGGCAGCGCGAGAAAGCTGATGCTGCTGACGTAGGTCCCGAGGATGGACAGGCCGCACAGCCAGCCGGGCAGGTTGCGCCCGGCGGCGGTGAAGCCCTCGACCGACCGGCTCCGCCGCCAGAACGAAAAACCGATGGCCAGGGTCACGGCGAAATAGCCGACGAGCACGGCCAGATCGATCGGGGTAAAGTGTGCGGTCATGCCGGATGCTCATGACGCGCCCGGCGAGCCGCCGGGATTCCCTCGCGGGGAAAGGCGGCGTCGGTGGACGCGAGGGATTTTAGGGCGGTGGCTGACGGCATGACGCGGTGGGCGGAGCGGCGGCGGCGATCGTCTGGATGGCCTCCTTCTTTCTCAATGCGTCGGCGGCTCGAGATTCACGGGTCCCCGGCCGTCCGGCACGCGGCGGATGCGCAGGGCCAGATACGGCCGGCCCGGCAGAGTGACGCTCCGGCGCTGCGCGTCGACGTAGTCGTACCGGTCCAGCCGCTTCGCCACAAACTCGTCCGCGACCGGTGTGATGGTCATGTTCCAGGTGTCGAGGATATCGATCCGAAACTTCATCCCGTCCGCCACGCCGTCCTTGTAGAGCCGGAACGGCCACGAGGTCGGCGTTTCCCGGCCGAAGTACAGCAGGTAGTATTCGCCCGGCCGGCCCCCCATGTCCCCGCGCTCGTCGCCCGAGTTGATCGGATCGATGCCGGCCGCCGGCGCCGTCTCCAGGATCTTCCGGAGGAAGGCCAGCCGCGGCGGGCTCTCGCCGCGCAGCACGCCGCCCTGGCTCAGCCAGATCGGGCCGCCGGGATTCGTCAGACACTCGCTGTGGCCGACGTAGGTGCCCGCCACCGTGCCCATCCAGAAGCGCAACACCATCTCCGGACCCGTCAACCGGCCCCAGCGGGCCGGGATGTCGCCCTCGTACTTCACCTCGTCGAACACGACGGGCTTCCGGTAGATGCGCCGGTAGATCGCCGCTCTCCCGGCCTCCGCCACCGCCGCGCCGTTTTGGATGCTCGCGTGCGTCACCCACGGCCGGGTGTTGTTGTAGATCAGCGCGCCGTTGTGGATGGAGCGCAGGTGATGGTAGGGATCGCTCCGCTCCACGATCCGGAAGAACCGGTCCCAGTCCGCCTCCGTCTTGGTCCGCAGAAAATCATACTCGTTCGCCAGCGACCACCACACGTTGCGGTACGCCGCCAGCCGGGCCACCACGTAGCGCAAGTAGCGGTCGTCGTCCGCCGCCCCCATGCGATCGAAGCCCCATGGCCGCCCGTACGGGCTGAAGAGGATGAGGTCGGCCTCGACGCCCCGGTCGCGCAGCCCGGCCACCCGCTGCTCGAGATGCCGGAAGAACGCCGGGTTGAACCGCGTGAAGTCCCAATGGTCCGACGGCCCGCCCGCGAACGGGAAGGACTCCGGCGCGGCGTGCGCCAACGGTCCCGTCGGCAGGATGAGCATGCGCAGCTTGTTGAACGGGGCGGCGGCGAGCGTCTGCAGCGTCTGCGCCTGCACCGCCTCGGGGGCGAAGATCCAGTTGTAGCAGGTCGTGCCGATCTCCCAATACGGCGTGCCGTCCGCGTAGGCGAAGTGATAGGTGTTGCAGACCCGCACGGGACCGTGGTCGCCCGCCGGCGGCGGCGTGGCGGTGAAGGTGCCGGTCCGGCCGGTGAGCGGCCAGCGGTTGCTGTGGGTTTCGTACCGCCACGCACCGACCCGATCCGGCATGAACCGAACCCGGTAGACGCCGTCACCGTCGTAGAAGCCGGTCACCGCGACGGTCCTGGTCCCGTCGGTGAAATCCGCCGTCAGGCGCACCTCGGTGAAGGGGTTGCCGTCGGCCGGGCCGTGGAGCGTGAGCTCATAAACACCCCACTCCTCCACCGATTGCGGTTCGGCGGCCGCGGCCGGCGAAGGCATCGCGCGTGCGACCGCGATCGACAAGCCAATCGCGGCAATAGCGGCAAGGCGGAGCATGGCGAACTTCACGGCCGTTGGGATCGCGGCCCGCAGGGCAAGGCCGGTTCGACTGGAGGGCGGCATCGCCCGCCGCCGCTCTGGGCGCTTTGGCGGGCAGGCCGGATGCCGCCAGATGAGGCAGAGCGTGGCGGGTTTCGGCGACCCCGCCCTACAATGATTCCGTCCTTCGGCAAAATGTCCGGATTACCTCTGCTCATGGCGCGGACGCCCCGGAGCCCTTTGCATCCGCGCCGTCCGCGACCCGCCGGATGCGCAGCGCGAGGTACGGCTTGCCCGGCAGCGGGACCGCCCGTGCGTGCTCGTCGACGTAGTAGTAGGCATCTTCCTTCCGGGTGACGAATTCGCCCGGCACCGGCGTGATGGTCATGTTCCAGGTGTCGAGGACGTCGACCTGAAACTTCATGCCGTTCGTCACCCCGTTCTTGTAGAGCCGGAACGGCCAGGACGCCGGCGTTTCCCGTCCGAAATACAGCAGGTAGTATTCGCCCGGCTGGCCGCCCATGCCCGACGGGTCCTGCCATTTGTCGATGGGATCGATGCCCGCCGCCGGCGCCGTCTCCAGGATCTTCTTCAGGAACGCGAGGCGCGGCGGGCTCTCGCCGCGCAACACGCCGCCGTAGGAAACCCAGCGATCCTGCGGGCTGGTGAAGTAGTCGCCGTGGCCGACGTAGGTGCCCGCGACGGTGCCCATCCAGAAACGCAGCACCATCTCCGGCCCGCTCAGGTGCCCCCACCGGTATTCGCTGTCGCCTTCGTACTTCACCTCGTCGAACACGATGGGCTTCCGGTAAACGTCGCGGTAGAGCTCCGCCCGCCCGGCATCGACCACCGCCGAGCCGTTCTGGATGCTCGCGTGCGTCACCCACGGCCGGGTGTTGTTGTAGATCAGCGCGCCGTTCTGGATCGAGCGCAGGTGATGGTAGGGGTCGCTCCGCTCCACGATCCGGAAGAACCGGTCCCAGTCCGCCGGCGTCTTCGTCCGCAGAAAATCGTACTCGTTCGCGAGGGACCACCAGACGTTGCGGTAGGCCGCGAGCCGCGCGACGATGTAGCGGAGGTAACGGTCGTCGCCGGCCGGGTCCATGCTGTCGAAGCCCCATTTCTTGCCGTAGGGATTGAACAGGATGACGTCCGCCTCGATGCCCAGGTCGCGCAACTGGCCGACCCGCAGCTCGAGGTGGCGGAAGAACGCCGGATTGAACCGGGTGAAGTCCCAGTGGTCGGGCGGCGTGCCCGCGAACGGAAAGTACAGCGGCGGATATTTGCCCTCGTAGCCGATGTTCTGCGGAAACACCAGCATCCGCACCTTGTTGAAGGGCGAGGCCGCCAGGGTTTTCAGCGTCTGCTCCTCCCACGCGTCGGGCGCATCGGTCCAGTTGTAGCAGGTCGTCCCGATCTCCCAGTAGGGCGTCCCGTCGGCGTAGGCGAAATGGTAGGTGTTGCACACCCGCACCGGCCCGTGGTCGCCGGCGGGCGGCGGCGTGACGGTGAAGGAGCCGAATCTGTTCGTCAGCGGCCAGCGGTTGCTTCGCGTCACGTAGCGCCACTCGCCCTGACGGCCGGGCATGAAGCGGATCCGGTACACGCCGTCGCCGTCGTAGAAGCCGGTGACGGTCACCGTCTTCGTCCCGTCGGTGAAGTCCGCGGTGAGGCGGACGTCCGTGAACGGGTTGCCGTCCGTGGGCCCATGCAGCGCGAGCTCGAAGATGCCCCACTGCGGGACGGAAGCCGGCGGCGGGGGCAATTCGGCCGGGAAGGCCGCCGGGGCCGCCGCGAACAGGAGGACGGCGGCGATGCCACCGCCGAAAATACGAAACAGGGTCGGTTTCATAGCGAGAAAGCGGGCTAATCTTGATGGACGAGCCACACCGCCGCGGGCCGGCCCGGCGGGGTCGGGACGGTGACCACGGTGCCGGCGGACACGGGAGGGGCGGCGTTGAGCGTTCCTCGCGCCAGATCCACCCGCTCCACCCGGTAGCGGCCCGATTCGCCGCGCAGATCGACGGGCACGGGACCGCCGTGGGCCGCAAAGACAAAATGCTGCCGCCCCGGCTCGGCCAGAGCCCAGCAGTCCGGCCCGACCCCCGGCGGCCCGGCGACCGGCTGCATGCGCGGCAGGGCCGCGAGCAGGCGCGGATCGGTCGAAGCCGGCAGCGCCGGCAGCGAGCCGCCGGCGGCCACAAACGCCCAGGCGTCGCCCTGCCCCAGCGGCGTGATCACGGCCTTGTCCGGAAACCGTCGCCGGTACTCCCGCGCCATGTCCGCAAGGTTCACCGCATTGGGCCGGCCCCCCTTCCACTTCCGCTCGAACTGGCGGGGAGATTGGTTCTGCCCGCCCTTCGGGGCGAACAGGCCGTGATCGGTCTGCCACCAATACTTGAGGTCGATGACCGCGATCAGGCGGCTGCGCACCGGATCGGCGAGAATCGCGTCCTGCACGTCCTTGGTCGTGCTCAGCCCGATCAACGGGTGTCTGCCCGTCTCCGCCTCCCATTGGCCGATGACGTCCAGCCAGAATCGCACAAACGAGAGGGGGCCCGTGTATTCCTCCCCGATCAGGTGGATGACGTTGGGCTGGACCGCCAAGTTGGCCAGACACTGCCGGATGTAGGCCTCGTTCATGGCCCGGCGCACCGGGTTGCTCAGATCATAGAAGATCGGCGCCATGAAGATGCGCTTCCCCAGGTCCGGGTTCGGCGGGACGCCGCCGTCGGTGTCGCGGAACGGCGGCGGCTCGGGGAAACCCGTGTCCTGGATGCAGTTGGCCGGCCGCCAGGGGAAGTCGACCCAATGGGCCCCCGCTTCGAGCAGGTTGTGCTGAAAGTACATCTCGTCGATCAGCACGAGCCCGTGCTCCCGGGCGAGGTCCGCGAAGGTCCGCAGCCGGCGGAAGTACCACGGGTTGAACCGGCTGAGATCGTAGAGGCTGAGGCCGTTCCACGCGTGCCCGCGGCCCGTCCGCGCCCACGGCAGTTCGTAGAACGGCGGCCAGACGTCGGCGTCGAGGCGGCGGATCCGCTCGTGATCGTCCCGGCGCAGGTCGTACCAGAGCCCGTAATTCTGGCGGATCGCGACGTCGTGATGCCGCACCATGTTCGCGGCCACGTCCGGCAGCATGTCGGTCAGCCCCGGACCGGAGCGGCCGGGCACGAAGCGGGTCAGGGCGGGCCCGAGAACGGCACCCGCCGCCCGGGCCGGCACCAGGTTGCCGCGCCACCAGCTCACGTCGATCTGCTTCCCGGTCAGCAGCGCCCCGTCCGCGGTCAGCCAACCACCCGTCAGCGCCAGCGGCCGGCCGGGCGGCGGCGGGCGCGGCGCCAGCTTTTGCGCCAGGTCGGGCACCGCCTGTTCCAGCGTCGGCGCGCCGGTCCCGCCGGCGGGGGGAAAATCGGTCGGGGCGAGCGGGGCCGCCGCCGCCGCGCCGCGCCGGGCCGCGAGCTGGGCCCGGTACAGGCTGTCCGGCCGCACGTATTCGTTCGCCAGCTGC